>JAYFNP010000326.1:0-3582 GCA_034933385.1 Burkholderiaceae bacterium
CCGTTTTGCAGCACTCGTAACAACTTCGCCTGGATTGCCAGCGGCAAGTCCCCGACTTCGTCGAGAAACAGCGTGCCGCCATCGGCAGCGTCAAATCGACCTGGACGATCTGCCGTTGCTCCGGAAAACGCCCCTTTCACGTGTCCGAACAGCTCGCTTTCGGCCAACGATTCTGGCAAGGCTGCACAATTCACATGAACCATCGGCGCTTTGCTTCGGCGCGAACGGAAATGCAGACGGCGGGCGAACAACTCCTTGCCGACCCCCGTTTCCCCCAACAAAAGTACCGGCAATTCCGAGTCTGCGACGACGTCCAGTTCCTGGAGCAGACGATGCAGTACGGTACTATGGCCGATAATCTCGACTTCACTGCTTGCTCGTGCGCCTTCGTTTCCGTTGTGGCTCAACCCGGCGCGCAAGCTGGCGTTTTCTTGTTCGAGTTGTGTCATCCTGATGGCTGCCGACACAAGCAGCACCACGCGTTGCAGTGCCATTCTGGCATCGTCGTCAAACACGTTTGCTTCGAGGGCGTCCAACGTCAGGGCCCCCCAGAGTTGTCCCTCGATGTGAATCCGGATTCCCATGCAGTCATGCACCGGCAAGGGCTGTCCGAGCTGATTTTCGAGCAATCCATCATACGGGTCAGGCAGGATGTTTCCTGGCTCGAAGCGTACAGGCGTGCGCGAAGCGATAATTGCCGCAAGACGCGGATGATGCGCAATTTCAAAGCGACGTCCGAGCGCTTCGCGCGCCAATCCTTCGGCTGCTATCGGACGCAGCACGCTGTCTTCGAGTTTTAACAGGGCTACCGCACCGCAGTGAAATTCTTTGCGTATGCCTGCCATAAGGTGCTGCAAGCGAATGCCATGCGGCAGACGGTTGGCAAGGTCGGCTAACAGACTGACATCAATCATGTATTTATAACCCTTTACAGGTTGTTTTTACCATTTTGCTTGCGGTAAATTTTACCATATAAATAAAAATATCTTTAATTTTCAATTGATTGCAATGTGGCATGCAGATTGCATAGGTATAGGCATCGATCACTTTCATGGAAATGAGGACATTATGGATTTGCTTAACCAAGCCATCGGCCAAATTGCTTGCGACATTCCTGGTGCAACGCGCATTTTTCACGAGCACAAACTGGATTTTTGCTGTGGCGGGAACCATAGCTTGCGTGATGCTGCGGCCAAACGTGGCGTTGACCTGACTGTCCTGACCGAGCAGTTGGAGCGATTGCGAGAACAGGCACGACCAGAGCGTGACTGGCGCGAGGCTTCGCCAGGAGATGTGATCGAGTATATTCTGCGGAGATTTCACGAACACCATCGCGAGCAGTTGCCTGAACTGATCCGCCTTGCCAGGCGTGTTGAAACCGTTCATGCGGACAAACCCGATTGTCCGGTGGGCTTGGCAGATCATCTGGCATTCATCGAGCAGGATCTGGCAAGCCACATGATGAAGGAGGAACAGATCCTGTTCCCGATGCTGTTGCGCGGCATCTACGCTCAATCAATCCCGCCGATTGCCAGAATGCGCCGCGAGCATGACCAGCATGGTGAATCACTGGCCAGGCTGGAACAGTTGACTAGTGACATCACGCCGCCTGCTAGTGCGTGTACGACATGGCGCGCACTGTATGCCGGTCTGGCACAGTTGCGCGAAGACCTGATGCAGCATATCCATCTTGAAAATAATGTGCTGTTCACGACAGTTGAAAAAGAGGCCGGCAGTATATCGGCTGCCGGAGAGTTTGCATGTCCAGCATGCAGTAGTTGCTGCTAACACGGAGCACGGAAAAATGCAAAACGATTCATCTTTAATGATTGATGCGGCCATCGTAGGGCGGCGCTCGACTCGGGCATTCCTGAATGAGGTGGTACCGGCTGAGTTGATCGGGAATATCCTGGCAGTTGCCTCACGTGCTCCATCTGGCTGCAACATGCAGCCTTGGCACGTTCATGTGCTGACCGGTGCAGCGCTCCAGCGTATGGTCAGTGCTGTATGCCATGCCTATGATCATGAACCAGAACAGCACACCAGCGAATTTCAGCATTCACCCACAGACTATTTCGAGCCGTACCAATCACGCCGCCGCAAAATGGGATTCGCCATGTATGGTCTGGTCGGTATACCTAAAGGGGATAAAGAACGCATGCGCCTGCAGCAGCGGCGCAATTTTGAATTCTTCGGCGCGCCCGTGGGCATGTTTTTCACGGTACATCGTGATTTACCTGCCGCCAGTCTCGTCGGATATGGGGCCTTCCTCCAGAACATCATGGTATCGTCCGAAGGGCATGGACTGGGGTCATGTTTCCAAACAGGCTGGTGCGATTACCACCGAGTGATCGCCAGTGGATTGAAATTTGGTGCAGAAGAAATGTTGCTGGGTGGCATGGCTATCGGATATGCCGATAACGATGCGCCGATCAACCAATTGCGTACCGAACGTGTCGACGTATCCGAATTCGCCCTCTTTCATCAGGCATAAAGGCAAAGGCAGAATCATGACAACATACTTATTCTCCAAAACCGCCGGACGAGATCTGTTCACGGATGGCGACACAACCAATGCACAAGACGAAAAGCGCGTTGGTCAGGCCATTCTGAATTACCTCAATTCCTTGGCGTTCAATGTCGAAAAATTGGCGATCCAGTACGATAGGACGAATGCATCCGTTACGGTAAGCGGGCGGGCAGCCGATCGCGAGACATGTGAAAAAATTGTCCTCTGCTGCGGCAATATTCTCGGGGTCGAGTCTGTGAACGACCAACAGGAAATTGCTGACGACGAGGGTGGTGTTGCTGATTGGTATACGGTGAAATCTGGTGACACCTTGGCAGATATTGCTCAGATCTATTATCAGGATGCACAGAAAAACATGCTGATTTTTGCTGCCAACGTACCTTTTCTTGAGCATCCGGACAGAATTTATCCCGGACAAAAATTACGTATTCCTCCCCCTCCACGCAAATGTGTCGAAACCGAGATTGTCTATCGTAAAAATCGTTTGACTGACCGGACACGGCTCAACAAAGAGCCAGCAGAAACGAAATAAGCGTAGCCAGCGGCGCACTGGCGGCGAGAATTTACAGTCCGGGGATGTATTTAAACGAGATAATTCAGAACATCTTTTCAGAAAGGACAGACATGAAAAGCGAATTGCCAGTGAGTGCTCTGATCGACATGGTGGAATACCAGCGCGACGCCGTCGTCAGCAAGACCATTCTAAAGAAAAATACAGGTACCGTTACCTTATTCGCCTTCGACGAGGGGCAAGGGCTCAGCGAACATACAGCTCCTTTTGATGCCATGGTTCAAGTGATCGAGGGTGAGGTGGAGATTACCATTTCAGGTCGACCGTATCGCGTAAAACAGGGCGAGCTCATCATCATGCCAGAAAATGAACCTCATGCACTGAAGGGGATTGGACGATTCAAGATGATGCTGACAATGATCCGATCATGAAGGCAGGGATGGAAACGTGCCACAACAGGCCAAATTATCGTCTTACACCACAGGAATCTTGAAAACGATTTTCTTGATCGTGTTCGAGAGGTGCTTTATGCAGGGACGAT
>JAYFNP010000327.1:0-3126 GCA_034933385.1 Burkholderiaceae bacterium
TTTTGAAACTTCGTATGGATAAATCGGCGTTGCCGGCGTGGGCGACGCGTCAGGCACGACCGTCCGCTGGAGCGTCGTATAAACATCGGCTGCAATCGGGTACCCGTCTTTGGCGTTATCCCCTCCGCCGCACCCCGACAGAGCGAAGACCAGCAGGCTGATCGAGAACAACACACTGCACTTGCCAAATCCACCAAACGGTTTCATACAACTTCCTTTATTTGGCTTGTTCTCGAAATGAATTGAATGTGGAGCGCCCCCCTGCCAACCCGAATCGTGTTTGATAGTGCTGCGTGACCTGCCTGACGCGAGCCTCAGCCTATCCGGCCGGCCAGCATTTTCCCGCTCATGTAGGCATGCTCGATCTGACCACCGCCTTCCAGACCGGCGGTGAACCAGTCGCCGCACGCACCGATCTTGAGCTTGTCGTCCCACAGGCAACTTTTCGCCAGCGGCTTGGTCGATTGCGCATATGGCCACAATTGCGCCATCGCGTGTGTCGGCTGGACGCGGGTATGGGTCGATTCCTGAAATGCCTTGATCAGTTTGTCCCGTGCACGCACCATGCCGTCTTTCAAATGCTCGGCGCTCCATTCGACCCGCGCCAGCGCAATCCAGCGCTCACCACCGCGCCGTTCGGGCTTGGAATCGTCGCGCGCAATCCACGCCAAACGGTGATGCGTGACCCACGCACCATCGAAATCCAGGTTCAGCGGTTCCTGGAAACCGAGCATCAGTGCCCAGCAGGCAACGTGACCGACCTGGTCGGCCTTGCCGGCCAGTGCCGGCGCATGCGCCAGAAGCATCGCCGCCTGATCGGCCGGTGTGGCCACCACCACCGCATCGAATGGGCCAGCGTGCGTTACCGCACCTTCGGATTTCAACGCCAGCGACCACTTCCCCGATTGTCCGAACGGTTCGATGCCACTCACCGTTTGCCCGCAACGCACCTCCAGTCCGTGCGCCAGGTGATGTGCCAGTTCGCCCATGCCGGGAACGGCAACGAAGCGCTGCGACGATGGACGCCCGGGACTGGCAACGCCATCCTGCAACTGCACCAGCCGGCCATGCCATGGCGACACCAGCCCCTGCTTGCGCCAGACGGCAACATCTTTCTTGAAATCATCTGAGATCGCGGTAAAAAATTGCGCACCGAGATCGAAGCCGCCAATCTCGGTTTGCCGAGTGCTGACACGGCCGCCGACCGCCTCATTTTTTTCGAATAGTGTGACCGTATGACCGCGCTGTTGTAAATTTTGTGCGCATGCCAAACCTGAAATGCCGGCGCCGATGATGGCAAGATGCATATCAATCCTCTAGGTCGTAAAACGGTTATAGGCAACACCAAGTTGCAAAATACCATCATCCTGAGCGAATGGAAAGCTTTTGCAGCCATCTTTTCGATGCTAGGATGCGTGCTTGCCATTCGTGACCACACCAATGATCTGGGAAGAACTCAACCGCCAGCTTGCCGCCCTCGCCGACGAGAAACTGCTGCGCCAACGCCCCACGCTGGAATCGCCGTGCGGCGCAGAAATTTCGATTGACGGGCAATCGTTGCTGTCTTTTGCCAGCAACGATTATCTCGGCCTCGCAGCCGATCCTGCGCTGATTGATGCGGCCTGCGCGACTGCCGCACGCTGGGGAGTTGGCGCCGGTTCGTCGCATCTGGTCGGCGGCCACTTCACGCCGCACGAACAACTCGAACAGGAACTGGCCACCTTTGTCGGCAGCGAACGGGCGCTGTTTTTCGGCACCGGCTATCTGGCAAACCTGGCAGTCGCGCCAACGCTGGTCGGACGGGGCGATGCGATTTTTGCCGACCGGCTGAACCATGCGTCGCTGATTGATGCGGCCCTGCTGTCGCGCGCTGAACATGTCCGCTATGCGCATAACGATCTGGCGATGCTGGAGCGCCAGCTGGCCACCATCCATGCCAAACGCAAATTGATCCTTTCCGATGCGGTGTTCAGCATGGATGGCGACCTGGCCCACCTGCCGCAATTGCTGGCGCTGGCGGAGCGGTTCGATGCCTGGCTGGTCATCGACGATGCACACGGCTTTGGCGTGCATGGGCAAAACGGGCGCGGTTCGCTATCGCATTTCGGCATCGGCTTCACGCCGCGGCTACTGTATGTCGGCACGCTCGGCAAAGCCGCCGGCGTCTCCGGCGCGTTCGTCGCTGGCGATGCGCAGGTCATCGAATGGCTGCTGCAACGCGCCCGTACCTATATTTTCACCACCGCTTCCAGTCCAATCATGGCCGGCGCGCTATTGGTCAGCCTGAAACTGATCGAACAGGGCGATGCGCGCCGCACCCATCTGCGCGCGCTGATCGCCCGCATGCAAGACGGATTGAAGGATTCGCGCTGGAAGCTATTGCCGTCGTCGACTGCGATCCAGCCGGTCGTCATCGGCAGCAACGACGAGGCGTTGCGCATCGCCGCCGCGCTCTACCAACGCGGCATCTGGGTGCCAGCAATCCGGCCGCCAACCGTACCCAAGGGAAGCGCCAGACTGCGGGTATCGTTGTCGGCAGCGCACAGCCTCGAACAGGTCGATCGGCTGGTGCATGCTTTGCGTGAACTGCAATGAACCCTCTCGTCTTGTGGCACGGCTGGGGCATTTCGAACATCGCCTGGAACAGCCTGATGCAACACCTGCCTGCCGATTGCCAGCCGCAACCGCTGCCCGGCTACGACGACACGCCAGCACCACATCACTACACCGCCGAGTTGCTGGTCGATAAGCTGATGGAACGCTGGACAGCGCCGATCACGCTGTGCGGCTGGTCGATGGGCTCGATGCTGGCGCTCTTGGCGGCGCACCGCTATCCGGAAAGAATCGAACGCCTGATCCTGATCGGCGCAACGCCGTGTTTTGTCCAGAACAGCAGTTGGCCTTACGGCATGACGCCGCAATTGCTGGATCTGTTCATGCAGGCGGTGCGGCTCGACGGGTTGAGCCTGATCAAGCGCTTCGTTGCGCTGTTCAACCAGCACGACAGCCACGCTCGCACCATCATCCGCGCGCTGGCGCTGACCGAACTGCCGCCATGCGAAGTACTCGAACAAGGATTGAGGCTGCTGCGCGACACCGATTTGCGCCCTATCATCCAGGAAATCC
>JAYFNP010000328.1:0-3394 GCA_034933385.1 Burkholderiaceae bacterium
TTGACCCCGGAGGCGAAATTTTTTATAATGCTCGTCTGTTTTGAAAACGCGGGAGTAGCTCAGTTGGTAGAGCGCAACCTTGCCAAGGTTGAGGTCGAGAGTTCGAGACTCTTCTCCCGCTCCAGTTTTTTTGTGCTTCAGCAACGTGGCGCACAAATCGACCCTGTGGCGGGGTAGCAAAGTGGTTATGCAGCGGCCTGCAAAGCCGTTTACGCCGGTTCGATTCCGGCCTCCGCCTCCAAATCCCCCTTCTTCCTGTCGCACGGTTTCCAGTCAGCTTGGTGCCGTTACAACGCCTGCGGTCGATAATCTTTACCCAAACGGTGTGATTCAGCTAAAGTTTTACTTGCACGGCAAACGGCCATCGGCGTCGTTGGCCTTTCCGATGGAGGAAACCTGTGGCAGGGCAGATTGGCGCGGTAGTGTTTGCGGATTCGGCGAGGCTGTATCTCGTTTACGACGGAACGATGGATATCGCGCTGCGGCCGTTGTTCCCGACCGAACAGGCGGCGCGCGATTGGCTCGTTGCCGGCATGCCCGTAGTGGCCAAGCCGAATGAGGCCGAGCCCAGCGACGAAGCGGTGACGGTGATTGTGGATCTGGCGCTCGAAGCGGACGGAGAGCTTGGTTTGGCCGGTCATTTCCCCAGTCGGGCGTCGAAAGAAAACCTGTGGCTGACCGGCCCGCGGTCTTTTCTGGAAATGGCTTACCAAAACGGCGCAACCGCCTGCCGCGAATTCTAGCGCGGCCCTGCCGGCCGTTTCCGCGTAGCAGTCCCCCGCCGCCGCCCAAAGCGTTGATCTGCCGCCGTTTTGCCTGATTATTCGGCAGATGGCGGTCGTGGCTTCCTGAATAAACTCTGCCTTACCTGTAATCCGTTGTAAGGTTGAAAATATGCCAATCCTTCCGATAATTGCCAGCGCCATTGCCAGCGCTTTTTTAGGCAAGGTCATCAGCAATGCCATGGACAATAAGGAGCCGACAACCGCCAGCAAGGACAAGTTCCAGCTGAATGTCGATCAGTGTGCGTCCTCATCAAACGCATCCAAGGCAGATGGCGTCGGCAAGGATGATGTTGGCTCTCAGGGCGCGTTGCGTGCCGACGACGAGAGTGCGGACAAGATCAAGAAATCGAAAAGCACGGCTGGCGCACCGGCACTGGCCGCGGCGCTGGACAGCCAGATCACCCAATCGCGTGTCAATCAGGCGAGTGACGAAGCTATCGGAATCAAACCTTCCACTAGCGCCGGCGGCCTCTCGTCTTTCGCGAGTACGCCTGCTGCTATCCCCGGCACGACCGCCGGTACCACTGCGCCGGCCAAAACGTCTGCCAGCACCAGCCATCCGCCCTTCAAGCCGGCAGCGGTCAATCAGGCGGGCGCGGCCAGCAGCGATGAATGGCCGCTCGTCAGCCAAAACATGCAACCAACCGGCGTGTTCCCGGACAATTCGCTCGCCGATGCAACGCAAGTGATGGCGGTATATGGCGTCGACGTTGCGCGCCCGTCCTCCAGTAACGCCGTTTCGGTGACGGCATAACGCCGATCGGGCGAAAGGTGCGGCGTTTTTCCGACGTGCTGACGGCTTGCTGCGGCAGGGTTTGAACGGCTGAATCCGGTCGCCGGAAGAGGGCAAATCAAACGGCAACACTCGTTTACAACAAGTGTGCGCAAAGGTTCCTGATTGGTACTATAATTCCACGCGCTGACCAAAAGTCAGTTCGTTTTTTTATAGGAGTTGTAAATGTTCACGAGACATAAATTGAGGGAAAATGCCCTTGGATTGTCACTTTGCGGTGCTATCTATCCAAGGCAGCAAAGCAATAGCAGTAACCTGGCGGAAGGCGTGCCGGTTGAAGACGCATTATCCATGTTGGGGCCGATGTCGGTCGGATGCGTCTGCAAGACCGACGAAGCGCTGCACCAGTGGGTAGAACAGAATATCCACTAATTCGCCAAAGCCAACAGCCCGCCACGCATTGAGTGACGGGCTTTTTTTATGCCTGTCGATTGGGCGGTCAATCCGAAGTGAGATCAGCCACCGCTGGCCGGATGACGAAACCGAGCGCGTTTTTTTCGCCGGGGCTCCCTGATTTGCTTGAAATTGTGGGGGTATAGTCAAAAAATATGCCATATGGCCAGACATTATGCGGCGCATTAAAAATACACGCCGCAGTATTTTATGCCGGCTGAAATGGCTTCAAGGTGACGGGGAAGCGGGGGCATCCGCTTTCTTGCCGACCGGTGGCATCAGCAAAGTCACGACTTCTTCGTCTTCGACCTGAAGAAAGTGATTGTAGAACTGTCCGACCGCCTGAAAATCGTCTGGTGCACCGAGACAAACGACCGTATCGGCCAGCGGGCGAACTTTTTCCAGGCTGTCTGGTGCGGCGACCGGAACGGCGCACACCAGTTCGGCCGGGTTTTGCGTGCGGATGGCGTGCAGCGCGGCGATCATCGTCGCACCGGTGGCCAGCCCGTCGTCCACGATGATCACCACCCGACCCTTTGCGTTGATCGGCTGTCTGAATGGCGTGTACCGTTCGCGTCGCTGATGGATAACGTCCAGTTGCTGCGCCTTTTCCCGTTCGATATACGACGGACTGATGCCCATCGCCTCTGTTTCCGGCGCCAGATACGTCCAGCCGCCTTCAACGACTGCGCCAATCGCGTATTCGCGGCTGAATGGTGCGCCGAGCTTGTGCGCCAGCACCACATCCAGTTCGCCTTGCAGCCGGTCGGCGATGATTTTCGCCATCGGTACTGCCCCGCGCGGAATCGCCAGCACCAGCGGATTGCGGCCACGATAAGTTTGCAGCTTGCTGGCCAGCAGTTCAGCGGCTTCCTGGCGATCAGCGAAATGGCAGGGGGATTTCATCGGCAGTAAATGTGTCAATTTGGCAATGTTAAAAATATATCGGGAATGCAAGCCGATGGCTTGATGGCCATCAAGAACATCGCGCGGATTTGGCGGCACATTCTGAAACAGCGACTGCCGAAACCGTGAGGCGCCCCATCGGGCGCAACAGATGCGGTTTTTCTGCCAATGTTTCCAATCGGGAATGACGATGCCAGAGTCCAGCCTTGAAGCCCGGATCGCTTTTCTATCGACGCCGTCCAATTACCCCGAAAGGACGCTGGACGTGGATGCGATCGAAACGCATATGTCGTGGGTTTTCCTGACGGATCGCTTTGCCTACAAGCTGAAAAAACCGGTCGCTTACGACTATCTGGATTTCAGCACGCTCGAAGCCCGCCGTTTTTACTGTGAAGAAGAGTTCCGGCTCAACCGGCGCCTGGCCGCCAGCGTTTATCTCGGCGTGTTGCCGCTGACGGCGGACGCAAAAGGCCAACTGGAATTCGCCGGCGAAGGGCCGGTGGTCGACTGGCTGATC
>JAYFNP010000329.1:0-11813 GCA_034933385.1 Burkholderiaceae bacterium
TTCCGGCAGATGCAGATAAATGGCAATCGCCAGAGCGGCAGAAAGGATCGTATGCAGCACGAATGAACCGCGCCAGCCGAAGCAGACTTGCAGATACGCGCCAATGATCGGCACTAGCATCGGGGTGACCGACAGCCATGAACTGGCGCGCACCATGATTTGCATGCCATGTTCCGGTGCGTACGCGTCACGGACGATGGCGCGCGCGACGATCAGCGAGGCGCAACATCCCAAAGCCTGGAAGAAACGGGCGGTGATCAGCAGCCAGATGGAAAACGACAGGGCGCAGGCGGCGCTGGCCAGCACATACAGCATCAGGCCGAACACCAGCACCGGTCGGCGGCCGAACCGGTCGGACAATGGGCCGGCGATCAATTGCGCAAAACCGAAGGCCACCATGAACACCGATAGCGTCAACTGCACGATCGACGGGGAGGCGTCGAACGCCTTCCCCAGCGCGGGCAGCGACGCAACATACAGGTCGGTCGACAGCGACTGCATCATCAGGCAGAACGCGACCAGAATGAAGATCGGCGCTTTTTTGAATGGCGCAATCGGACGGATAACCTTAAGCAGTTCCTGACGATTCATTGGCCACGCAGGAAAAGGCTGTCAAGATTGGCAGCCGACAGCTGCACCCAGGTTGGCCGGCCATGATTGCATTGTCCCGCGCGCTCGGTGGTTTCCATCTGGCGCAGCAATGCGTTCATTTCGGTAATGCTCAGGCTGCGTCCGGCGCGCACCGAACCATGGCAGGCAATCGTGCCCAGCAATTCGTTGCGCTTTTCGGTCAGCAGGCGAGACTGGTTGAGTTCGCGCAGTTCGCGCAACAGGTCGCGTGCCAGTTTTTCCGCATCGGCGTTTTTTAGTGGCGCGGGCAATGCGCGCACCGCCAAGGTATCGGGCGACAGCATTGCAATGTCAAAGCCCAGTTCCTTGAGCGTTGCCTGATGTTCCTCGGTCGTACCAACGTCGATCGCCTCGGCGCGGAAAGTGACTGGAATCAGCAGCTTCTGCACCGGCATCGCATGGTCGGCTAGCGCGGTTTTCATCTGTTCGTAGACGATGCGTTCGTGCGCCGCGTGCATGTCCACCAGCACCAGCCCCTTGGCATTCTGCGCCAGAACATAGATGCCGTGCAGTTGCGCCAGCGCGAAGCCGAGCGGATGTTCGTCTTCGGTGGTGTTTTCGGCCAGTGGAGCATTTGCCGTCCACGCGGGGGCTACCGTGCTTTCGGAGAACAGCGCGCCGTAATCGGCGGTTGGCTGCGCCACGCCGAACGATGCTTGCCGTTGTTCGCGTATCCACGGCATGGCGCCGGTGTGCGGCAAGGCGGCTGCCGGCGACAAGGTGGCCTGTGTTTCTGCCGCCGAGGCTGCCGTTTGCGCCAGCGCCCGGCTGACCGAGTGGAACACGAACTGGTGCACCGCGCGACTGTCGCGGAAACGCACTTCGATCTTCGACGGATGCACGTTGACATCAACTAGCGCCGGATTGAGATCGAGTTGCAACAGGTAAGCCGGATAGCGGTCGCCGTGCAGCACGTCCTGATAGGCGGAACGCACCGCATGTGTCAGCAATTTGTCGCGTACGAACCGGCCGTTGACGTAGAAATATTGCGCATCGGCGCGGGTCCGCGCCGCGGTCGACAAGCCGACGAAACCGGATAGGCGCAAACCGTTTTGTTCGTCGCCGGCAATTTGTTCGAGCGCCAGACGTGCATTGGCAAACTCGTCGCCAAGGATCAGCGCGCTGCGCTTGGCCGTTTCGCTGGCGTTCCATTGCGCGGTGGTCTTGCCGTTGTGCGACAGCGTGAAACTGACATCTGGGCGTGCCAGCGCGATGCGGCGCACAACTTCGGCGCAATGGCCGTATTCAGTTTGCTCGGATTTCAGGAATTTACGCCGCGCCGGAGTGTGTGCATACAGTTCCTGCACGTCAACCGTAGTACCGGTGGCGCCGGAACTTGGTTCGATGCTGGTCTTGCCGGAGGCATTGCTGATTTGCCAGGCATGCGGTGCTTCAGTCGTGCGCGATGTCAATGTCAGTTGCGCGACTGACGCGATGGAGGCTAGTGCTTCGCCGCGGAAGCCGAGTGTCGCGACTTGTTCAAGATCGGCCAGCGACGCGATTTTTGAAGTCGCGTGCCGTTGCAGCGCCAGCGCCAGTTGCTGTTCCGGGATGCCGCAGCCATTGTCGGTGATTGCGATCCGCTTGACGCCGCCATTTTCCAGCCGGATGGCGATATGCGTCGCGCCGGCGTCAAGGGCATTTTCCAGCAATTCCTTGACCACGGCGGCCGGACGCTCGATTACCTCGCCCGCGGCGATTTGCGAAATCAGCTGATCCGGCAGGGCTTGAATTGGGCGAGAGGAGGGGCGTGCGGTGACCATGCGCGATTATATCAATCGAATGCCATTCTCGGCATCAGGAAACAGTCGCGCTGATCGTTGCAATGAGGTAGAGTAAGCGGTTATAGCCGATTTACCGTACCAGGTTACCGCCGTTCCGATAGATGGGTCCTTATCCTGGGGTATCCAAAGAAAAACCAGTCTTTGGCCAGATATAATGCGGCACCTGAAAAATACAGGCTCGAGTATAAAGATGGGTACGGAAAGTTGAAAAACGCCGTTGGTTGAGAGGAACATGGATTTCGTACAACTTTTCGACATGGTCCTACACGTCGACAAGACGTTAGGAGCGGTCATCGCGCAATATGGCACGATGGTGTATGCCGTGCTGGGCGCCATCGTTTTTGGTGAAACCGGGTTGGTGGTGCTGCCTTTCCTGCCGGGCGATTCGCTGTTGTTTGTCGCTGGCGCATTTTGCGCCACTGGGGCGATGAATATCTGGTTTCTGGTTACATTGCTGGTGATATGCGCGGTCAGCGGCAACACCGTCAATTACTGGGTTGGCAAGGCCATTGGCAAGAAAGTGTTCACGCACGATTACAAGTGGCTGGACAAGAAGGCGCTGTACAACACGCATGTCTTTTTTGAAAAGCATGGCGGCAAAACCATCGTGCTGGCGCGCTTCGTGCCGATCGTGCGCACTTTCGCGCCGTTCGTTGCCGGCGTGTCGGAGATGAGCTTTATTCGCTTCCAGTTGTATAACATTACCGGCGCGGTGCTGTGGGTCGTCGGACTGGTGGTCGGCGGCTATTTCTTTGGCAACATTCCATTCGTGCGCGAACATTTGAGCACCATCGTGCTGATCGGTGCCGCGTCGGCAATCGTGCCGGTGATTCTGGGTGCGCTGTGGAAATTTTATAAAAAAGTGACGGGCTGAAATGACGAACATATTCAGGATGCTGCTGCTGGTGGCTGCCTTGGGCCTTGCCGCCTGCAGCCGACCGGCGCTGGTGCCGCTAGGCGGGGTGTCGATAGATAATCGGGACGCGGTTGCGCAGATCCGCGAAGGTTCGATGTTCCTGCGCGGACTCGACAAGAAGCGGCTGGAGCTGAAGGAAATGCCGAACCCGATGGGAAATTACGTGTTCGCAGTGTCGCCCGGCCAGCATGCACTATTGGCGATGAACATCCAGGCCGGGCACGTGATTCCATATGAGGGCATGCGTTGCTATATCCTCGAAGCAGACATGAAGGCGGGCGTTACCTATCGGCTCGACGAAGACAAGGAAAAGCAGCGTGCCGTGCTCAAGCGCGAAGACACCGGCGTGGAAGTCGCTGCTGGCGAAATGGTCTCGCAGCAATCTGCCTATTCCGACGTTTGCCAGTGGAAATAACCATCTTCCAATCGGTCATGATGCGTACCGACCGGTTTCGGGGCGAAAATAATACTCTGACTAGTATTTAAAAAGCGCCGCATAATATCTGGCCGGACAGCTATTTTTGTCAATATACCCCTAACATTCCCCTGTTTTCCGGCGAGAAACCGGCTTTTGCCGCGATCCGATGCGCGATTCCGATCCGCTGGTCGCAACAGGGTCTTGAAAAATCCGAGCCTGTCCTTATTTCTGGTTGCATGGGAGCCTTCGTGCCACTCATCCGAACAACCAGAATGGGGGATCCTTTCATGTAACGATCTTTGTTTTCTCGCGATATGTTCGCGGAACTGGATCGCCTGCAGCGCGGCATGCAGCAGGCCTTCGACCTTTCACCCAGCATTCGCGGTTTCGCGCGCGGCGGTTTTCCGGCAATGAATGTCGGCAGTACACCGCAGTCGGTCGAAATCTATGCGTTTGCGCCCGGCATCGACCCGGCCAGCATCGAAGTCAATCTCGAACGCGGTGTGCTGACCATTTCTGGCGAGCGCGCCAGCGAGTTGCCGGGCAAGGAGGAAAAAGTCACCGTACATATCGACGAACGGTTTGCCGGCCGTTTCCGGCGGGTCGTGTCGCTGCCGGATGACATCGACAGCAATGCGGTCGATGCGAAATATCGCGATGGCGTGTTGCACGTCAGTATCCAGCGTCGTGCCGCGGCCCAGCCGCGTCGCATCGCGATTCAGTAACCGGGGGAGGAACAGTCATGGATACCAAAAACAGTACGCCGGCGAAACCGGACAACACCGCTAAACCTGCCAGCGACACGCAAGCCATGCTGCCGCCGGTCAACGTGACCGAAGACAGTACCGGCATTACGCTGACGGCCGATCTGCCGGGCGTGCCGAAAGACAAGCTGATGCTGCAAGTCGAAGCCGATACGTTGACCATCGAAGGCGAGGTCAGCCTGGACGTTCCGGCCGGCATGGAGGCAACCCATGCGGAAATCAGCCTGCCGCGCTATCGGCGCGTGTTCACGCTGTCCAAGGAACTGGATGCCGACAAAGTCAGCGCTGAATTCAACCAGGGAGTCCTCAAACTGCGTATACCGAAGGCGGCCCACGCTCAACCCCGGCGGGTTGAAATCAAAGTTGCCTGAACGCGTACGACCTTTGACGCGCATGGTGCAAGCCATGCGCGTTTTTTTATGCGGTTTTGCCGTAATCGATTTGTGCCAGCATCCGGTCAACATGCGCTTTCCAGTGCGGCAGCCGGATACCGAGTTTTTCGCTCAGCTTGCCGCAATCGAGGCGCGAATTGCGTGGCCGCCGGGCGGCTGACCGGTAGTTCTCCGAGGTGACGGCGCGGATGCCGGGCAGGTCGAGTTTCAACGGCGCACCATGCGCGCGCGCCTGCTGCACCACGTAACAGGCCAGCCCGTACCAACTGGTCGAGCCGGACGCGGTCAAATGGTACAGTCCTTCCGGCAACGCATCCGCATGATAGGCGGCAATCGCCAGCGCGGTCACGTCGGCGATCAGTTCCGCCGACGTCGGCGCACCGATCTGATCGGAGACGACGTCGATCTGTTCCCGTTCCTTGGCCAGCCCAAGAATCGTGCGGATAAAATTCTGGCCGTGCGCGGCAAACACCCAGCTGGTGCGCAAGGTCAGCGCGTGGCAGCCGCCTTGTTGCACCGCCTGTTCGCCGGCCAGTTTCGTGCGGCCATAAGCGTTCAGCGGCTGGGTCGCATCGAGTTCGCGATAGGCCGCGGTCCGGTTGCCGTCGAACACGTAATCGGTCGAATAATGCACCAACAGCGAGCCGTTGAAATGCGCATAACGCGCCAGCACTTCGACCGCGGCGGCATTCACCTGGAACGCAGTCGCCTCGTCGCTTTCCGCCCGATCGACCGCAGTATAGGCAGCGGCATTGACGATGATGTCCGGCGCCTGCGTTTGCAGTACTGCGCGCAGGCGGTCGGCATCGGCGAAATCGACCGTGCTACGCGGCGGGGCCACGATCTCGCCCAAAGGCGGCAGCGTGCGCAACAGTTCGCTGCCGATTTGCCCATTGCTGCCAAACAGTAAGATTTTCATGCGCCGCTGCCTTTCGCTGTACTGCGTGCATTATCGCCGCGACGCGGGCCACCTGTCATCTGGGACGAAACAGCCAGGCATCCATTGCCAGCACATGGCCGTCGATGCCGTCATAAATGCATTCGGCAGCCGCTTCACGTCCAGCCGCGCCGAGCGCGAACAGCAGCGGCAGGAAATGCTCTTCGGTCGGATGCGCGCGCGCCGCATGTGGCGCCTGATGGCGGTAATCGATTAACTGATCATGCTCGCCGCGGATCAGGCGCTGCCGAACCCAAGACTGGAATTCCAGCGCGTAAGATGCCGGCTGCGGATCGCGCATCTGTAGCATCCAGTCGCGTAAATTGTGCGTCATGTGTCCCGAACCGATCAGCAATACGCCGTCGCCAGCCAGCGAACCGAGCGCCCGACCGAGCGCGTAATGATGCTGCGGACCAAGCGCCGTTTGTACCGCCAGTTGCATCACTGGGATGTCCGCTTGCGGATACATATGCAACAGCGGCGACCAGGCGCCGTGATCCAATCCGCGCAAGCCGTCAATTGCCGCCGCGAAACCGGCGTCGGCCAGCAATTCCTTCGCGCGCAGCGCCAGTGCGGGATCGCCTGGCGCGGCATAGCGGATCCGGTACAGTTCTTCCGGAAAACCGACAAAATCATGGATCGTTTCCGGCTGTAGTGTGCCGGTGAGCATCGGCTGCCGCGTTTCCCAGTGAGCCGACATGACCAAAATGGCCCGAGGACGCGGCAGCGTCTGGCCGAGCTGTTCCCAGGCCTGGGTTGCAGCGCCGCGGTCAAGCGCATGCATCGGCGAGCCATGCGAGATGAACAGGCTGGATGGAGCGTTCATGATGTTTCCTTGGTCGTTAGCGTTGACCGTCGTGCCAGCGCCGGGCGGCTTCGGCTATGCGCCGGCCGAACAATTTGGCCGTTTCCAGATCGCCCGGCAGCGGACTTTCATCCGGGCCGGAACCCGATGGTGATTGCGCCATCAGTCCGGAAGAGGCCCCGAGGTAATTGATGTCATTGCGCTGCGCCTCTTTGCTATTGGCTGGCAACAGGCCGGTACCAATCCAGAGCATACCGTGCTGCATCGCCAGCGTATTGAGAAATTGTAAAGTCGATGATTTATCGCCGTTCATCGAAGCTGAATTGGTGAAACCAGCGGACAGTTTGTCTTTCCAGGCTTGCGTGAACCAAATCTTGCTGGAAGCATCGGCAAATTTCTTGAATTGCCAGGAAACGCTGCCCATGTAGGTCGGTGAGCCGAATACGATCGCATCGGCGGCTTGCAGCGTTTCCCAGTCGGCTTCGTTCAGGTTGCCGTCGGCATCGATTGGCAAGAGCCGAGCGCGGCTGCCGGCGGTCGCATTTGCTCCGGCCAGGACAGCTTCGGCTTGCCGTTGCGTATGCCCGTAGCCGCTGTGATAGACGATGGCGATTTTGATCGGTTCGGTGGTGGCATTCATGGTGTGCTCCTTTCGTGGCTGGATGATGGCTTCAGTGTAGGCAAAGTGGCTGTCGGGATAAAGATGTATTCAAGTGATATATAATCCCTTAAATCGGGATAATTGGAGCGCGCATGGATTTGTTCATCTCGTTGCAATCGTTTGCACAAGTGATCGAGTCGGGCAGTTTCGCGCGTGCCGCCGGACGTTTGAACATTTCGACCACCGCGATTTCCAAGCATGTCGCCGATCTGGAAGCGCATCTCGACGTGCGTTTGCTGAACCGCACCACGCGCAAGTTGAGCCTGACTGACAGCGGACAGGCGTTTTACGAACGCTGCACGCAATTGCTGCACGACTGGGATGAGACCGAACAGGAACTGGCTGGCGCAGCCGAACGGCCGCGCGGCACCTTGCGCCTGACCACGTCGATACATTTCGGCGTTCGTGAAATTGCGCCGGCAGTCGCCGATTTTTCGCGGCATTATCCAGAACTGAAATTCGATGTGCAGCTGTCCGATCGCATCGTCGATCTGGTCGAAGAAGGGTTTGATCTGGCGATTCGCATCGGCCATTCCGGTTCGGACAATCTGGTGGCGCGCCGCCTCGGCGAAATCCGCTTGGTACCGTGTGCTTCGCCGGAATACCTGAAGTTGCACGGAACACCGGCGACGCCCAGTGATCTCGTTCGTCACAATTGCCTGACGTATGAATACAGCGTGCCGCGAACCCAGTGGCGGCTGTTCGATGCGCAGGGGCAAGAACAATCGGTTGCCGTTTCCGGCAACATGCATTCGAACAATGCCGAATTGCTGGCCGAAGTGGCGGCGCGCGCTGGCGGGATTATCTTTCATCCAGAATTCATCGTCAGCGATTATCTGCAAAGTGGCCGGCTGATTCGAATATTGCCGGACTGCATCGGCCCAGCGTTGCCGATCTACGCGGTCTATCCGAGCCGCAAGCATCTTTCTGCCAAAGTGCGTCTGTTTATCGGTGTTCTGGCGACGAGGTTTACTGCCGAGCCTTGATGTACATCATGGCTGACCTGCCTATCCTGCGCACAATGACCATGTGAATTCACGCGACGGAAGACAACATGGCGATAGGCTTTTACTGCAACCGCGAAGTAGTCATTACCGAACCGGATACGACCGTACTCGACGCGGCGCAAATGATGCGGACGCATCATGTCGGGACGCTGGTGATTGTAGACAAGAGCACCGGCGTTGCAAAACCGAAAGGCATCATCACCGATCGCGATCTGGTAATCAGCGTGATGGCGCAGAATCTGAAGGCGGACACGATTCAAGTAGCCGACATCATGTCCGAATCGCTGTATACGGTGCATGAGGATGAAAACATGACCGATGCGATGCGCCTGATGCGCAGTCATGGCGTGCGCCGCATCCTGGTGGTGGACCGAGAAGGGGCGCTGCAAGGGATCATGTCGGTGGATGACATGGTCACATTACTGGCCGATGAAATGCAGGAAATGGCCAATCTGATCGCGCACGGTCAGAAACGCGAACGCGCAGAACGCCGATAGCCTGACAGCGGTGAACTGCCGTGCAAGATGATATTGCACAGCGACGGCTATCTCAGCGTATGGATCATTGGGAACATTTCGAACATCGCGCCGATATTGGCGTGCGCGGTATCTCTCCCTCGAAGGAGGGCGCTTTCGAGCAAGCTGCCGTCGCGTTGACGGCTGTGACCAGCGATCCGTCGCGCGTCGTCGCAAAGGACAAAGTGGTGGTGCATTGTGTCGCCCCCGACGATGAATTGCTGCTGACGGATTGGCTGAATGCGCTGGTTTTCGAGATGGCTACCCGCAGGATGCTGTTTTCGCGTTTCAAGGTACGGATGGTCGATCATTCGCTTGAAGGCGAGGCTTGGGGCGAATCGCTGGACCAAGCGCGCCACCAGCCGGCGGTCGAAGTCAAAGGTGCTACTTACACCGAGCTGAAGGTCGGCCGGTATCCCGACGGCATGTGGTTTGCGCAATGCGTGGTGGACGTATAGGACAAGGCCGATGGATGCGGAACTGAAACAGCGTAGCGAATATGAATGGGTCATCGAACCGTACGGCAACATGCGCGTTCCTGCCGTGATTTATGCATCGCGCGAATTGATCGACGGCATGGATGCAAAAGTGTTCGAACAATTGCGCAATGTCGCCACGCTGCCCGGCATCGTAGGTGAGGCCTACGCTATGCCGGACGCGCACTGGGGCTATGGCTTCCCGATCGGTGGTGTGGCTGCATTCGATCCGCAAGAAGGCGGCATCGTATCCGCCGGCGGCGTCGGTTTCGATATTTCCTGTGGCGTGCGCACGATGCTGACCGGATTGAATCGGGCGGATATTGAGAAAGTGAAAGAACGGCTGGCTGACAGTTTATTCAGGGATATTCCGGCCGGAGTAGGCAGTACCGGTTCGCTGAAGCTGTCGCCTTCTGAAATGCAGGCGATGCTGCTGGGAGGCGCGGCATGGGCCGTGGCGCGCGGTTACGGTCGTGCCGAAGATCTCGCGCGAATCGAGGAGCATGGATGTATTGCCGGAGCCGAGCCGGATGCCGTTTCTGATATGGCGAAGAAGCGGCAGCAGCAAGAGATGGGTACGCTGGGTTCTGGCAACCACTATCTTGAGGTGCAATATGTCACGCAGGTATACGACCAGGGCATCGCTGAAACCTTCGGCATCAAGGAAGACGATGTCGTGATCAGCATTCACTGCGGATCGCGCGGTCTGGGCCATCAAATCGGCACGGAGTTTCTGAAAGAAATGGCCATTGGCGCTGCACAGGCCGGCATCGTACTGCCGGATCGGGAACTGGCGTGTGCACCGTTGGCCTCGCCGCTTGGCCAGCGTTATCTCGGTGCGATGTGTGCCGCGATCAACTGCGCGCTGGCGAACCGCCAGATCATCATGCATTTGACGCGCACCGCCTTTTCCCGATTGCTGCCGGGTACGACACTGCCATTGCTGTATGACGTGTCGCACAACACCTGCAAAGAAGAAACACACTGGCTGAACGGGGAAAAGCGCCGACTGTTCGTACATCGCAAAGGGGCGACGCGTTCATTCGGTCCGGGCCATCCGGATTTGCCAAAGGAATTCTCGAAAACCGGGCAGCCGGTGCTGATTGGCGGCAGCATGGGAACGGCATCGTACATCCTGGCCGGTACGAGCGTTGCCGAAGAACGCGCATTCGGTTCTGCCTGTCATGGAGCGGGACGTGCGATGAGCCGCACCCAGGCGATGAAGCGCTGGCAAGGGCGGAGCGTCGTCGATGAACTGGCGCGCCGCGGCATCCTGATCCGCAGCCCGAGCTTGCGCGGTGTCGCGGAAGAGGCGCCGCTGGCTTACAAGGATGTGAGTGCGGTGGTCGAGGCTTCGCAACATGCCGGTCTGGCCAGGAGGGTGGTGCGGCTCGAGCCACTGATCTGCATTAAGGGGTAAACAGCATGACAGCTGTCAGTTATGAAGTCGAAATCCCGGCAAACGGCATGCTTCTGCCGGGCACACTGGTGGTGCCACCTACGGCGAAAGGTGCAGTCATTTTTGCACATGGCAGCGGCAGCAGTCGCCTCTCGCCGCGCAACAATTACGTTGCCGGATTTTTACACAGCGAACGGATGGCGACGCTGCTCTTCGATTTGCTGACTGAGAAAGAGGATCTTGATCCGCGCGCGCGTTTCGACATCCCGCTGCTTGCCAAACGGTTGCATGAGGCAACGCGCTGGCTGGCGACGCGGGCTGAAGCGAAAAACCTTCCATTGGGATATTTCGGCGCCAGCACGGGCGCAGCCGCTGCGCTGATGGCTGCGGCCGAGGCGAAAAACGGAATCGCGGCGGTGGTGTCGCGTGGCGGTCGTCCGGATCTGGCGGGAAAACGCCATCTGGAAACGGTCACCGCGCCGACCTTGCTGATTGTCGGCGGCAACGATCACACCGTTCTCGAATTGAATCGGCAGGCTTTTGCGCACATGCAATGCGAAAAGGAATTGAGCATTGTGCCGGGCGCGACGCACCTGTTCGAGGAAACGGGCGCGATGGAACAAGTCGCACGGCTGGCGGCCGGCTGGTTCTCACGCTGGTTGTGCCGTACTGGCCTGGATTGAGGGGGACGCTATGAAACCGACGATACCGGAAACCATTCCCGAATATGACGAAACCCGCATTATCGAACGACCGGACGGGTTTTACTGGCAGTTCAAGGATGGCGATGAAGAATTCGGACCGTTTGCAACGTTGCTGGAAGCAGTACAGGATATGCAGTATCACGACAACGGCAGTACCGAACCGGGAGAAACGCTGGAAGAAGCCGAGTCGGAAATTGGCATCTCCGATTGGGTCGATTCTGACACCGGTTTGCCTGCGGAAGAGAATGTTCCTCGTTTGGAAGAACATTGAAGTTTTATGGACGTCGAACGTGAAAGATCTCTGACAAAGCGTTTCCTTTACGATTCCTGTTGCTTTTACAAGGAAGGTTCATGCCCGCTACGCGGTGACATGCGAAGACGGAGAAGGTCATGCTGACCATTGCC
>JAYFNP010000330.1:0-19322 GCA_034933385.1 Burkholderiaceae bacterium
TAATCGTAATGCGCAATGCGCCGCAAGCTGGCCTCGATGCCGCCAATGACCACATTCGCATCAGGAAACGCCTCACGCGCCCGCTGCGCATACACTACCAGAGCACGGTCCGGCCGCTTGTTGCCCACGCCACCCGGCGTATAGGCATCGTCCGAGCGAATCTTGCGGTCGGCAGTGTAACGGTTGACCATTGAATCCATATTGCCCGAGCAGACGCCGAAATACAGTCGCGGTTTGCCGAGCTTTTTGAAATCCTGCGCCGAATGCCAGTCCGGCTGGCTGATGATGCCGACGCGAAACCCTTGCGCCTCCAGGAAGCGCCCGACTATCGCCATCGCAAAACTTGGGTGATCGACATACGCATCGCCGGTCACCAGAATCACGTCGCACTGTTCCCAGCCGAGCAGCTCCATTTCCTCGCGCGACATCGGCAGGAAGGGCGCGGCATCCTGCGGACGCGGACGTTTTTGCGTGTACGAGAAAATGTTTTTGGGGGAATTCATGGGCGCGATTGTAACGCACGCGCCGCTTCGCGGCTTTCGCGCTTGCGCCGGTGCCTCAAAACGGCGATGGGGGGCTGAAAATATACTGCTCAGGGTATTTTTTAATCGTCAGCAAATACCTGGCCACACAACATGATTTTTGCTGATACCCCAGGATTTCTCGTTTTACGAGTTCTTTTAACGAGTTCGAGCCAGGCTCATTTTGCGCATCAGCCTGAACGCAACATTTTCCCATTGACGCCGGCATCATCCGGTTAGGGGAATGAATGCGATACGCGGTTTTTGCGCCCACAACAATAAATCATGGGAAAATGCCGGCATCAGTCAACATCTATTCACATCAGGAACAAAAATGAGCCAATTACCGAACTGCCCCAAATGCCAATCCTCCTTGACCTATGAAGACGGCAACATGCTGGTTTGCCCGGAATGCGCGCATGAATGGTCGGCCAGCGAGGCCGCGCCGACCGAATCCGACGCGCTGGTGGTGAAAGATGCCAACGGCAATTTGCTGCAGGACGGCGACACCATTGCCGTGATCAAGGATCTGAAAATCAAGGGTTCTTCGCAAGTGGTCAAGGTCGGCACCAAAGTGAAGAACATCCGCCTGGTTGAAGGCGACCACAACATCGACTGCAAGATCGACGGCATCGGGCCGATGAAGCTGAAATCGGAGTTTGTGAAGAAGGCTTAGCGGTATGCAGAAATCGGGGCTGGCCATTGTTCCAAGAATTGTGGTCTGCCCCCTATTATTCATAGAATTGCGGAAAGAACTTTCGACATGAGGAACGATGTTCCGGTATTACTAAACCAATTTTTTCAGCTACAAGTCCCCTGCTCAGATGTGAATAATATTTTCTGTAAATTACATCAAATGCTTGCTCATCATTAAGTCCTTCTAATTCAGGATGGGTTTTGCGTACCAGCATTAACTTTTCGTTCTGTGGTGTGGCTTTAAACACTTTCGCATCATTATCACAGAGCGCCTCTGAAACACTATATTTATCATGACATTCATCAATCATCATTTTTACAGCGTAATCAGTTTTCCCATCTCTCGTCGCTTTATTTATGCAATCACTAAGTGACTCACGATTTGAACAACTAGTAATTAGTAGGATGGCAGAAACGTAAATCGCGCAATTTATCAGCTTCATATAACGCCCCGGGAATTACTCAAAGTTGAATAATCACAAACAGACCAGCTCCCCGTCCAAGAACCATCAGGAACAGGCCTCGTTTTACCTTCTAACTAAATGGCAATCTGGATTGTAGTCTGACCCCGATTATTCTAATTCTTCCATCTCGCTAGCGATTTTGTAAACTTAAAATAAGACGATTCATGTCGTTTGCCCTTTTAGTGTCCCCTGATTTTATAAACAATATTTTTGCTTCCTCAGCCAAGATTTTTGCGTTCCTAAATTCACCAAGGAACGCATATGAAACGGCCATATTCCCTTTTATATATTCGTCCTGAACCGACATTTGCTTTGCTAGCTTTAATCCTTTTTTGAAATATTGCTTCGCTTGCTCAGGGTTATTGCAACGAACATAAGTCGTGCCTATTACGAAATAGGTTGTGAAATCTTTAGACCTAATTTTTTTCGCCTCATCAAGTAATGAAAAAGCTCTGGAACAATTACCTTGCTCGGCTGCGTCAATAGCTTCGCTAATGTATCTATTTCCTTCCCCAGCTTCTACTGTTGAAAGAACAGAAAAATTTATTAGTATGGACAGAATACATACACAAAGAGCTACCCTCATATCGCCGACCTTTCGTTTCGCAGTAAAAATATTAAGAATAATCGGGGAAACAATCTGGAACAGGCCACGTTTTCTCTGTTACTGACCACCATCCGCACCCGCCATCAAGCGTTTCTTGCATACCCTATCATGCAGATGCACCATCCTCAATGTAATCCGTTGCATTTTTGGTCCGCATGCCAGGCAGCGCACGCTTTACGAGGTAACCGCCAGACGAAAAAAAGCCGGATAGGCGCACACTAAATATTGCGCATATCCGGCTTGAAGCGTCATCCGACGGCTTGGCCGCGGCGCGCCACTGTCGTTAAGACTTACCCGTTAGGCGGAGGCCAGTTTCTGGGTGGAGGCCAGTCGCTGAATGGCGCGCATGCGCCGCTGGCTGGGTGATTTCACGATGATGCCGATGATGGCCGCACCGATATTGGCTGCCGCGCAAATGTAGAAAATCGTCGTGTAACCGCCGGTCAGGTCGAGCAGATAGCCGGCCAGTTGCGGCCCGAAAATGCCGGCCACGCCCCACGCGGTGAACAGGATCGCGTAATTGAAGCCGAGATTTTTCGTGCCGTAAAAGTCGCCGATCGCGGAGGGGAACACGGCCAGCATTGCGCCATACGAGTAGGTGATGATGATCGCCGCCAGGAAGACGCCAAAGAACGTGTCGGCTTTCGACAGCATCAGCAGGGTAATTCCCTGAACGATGTACATCACGGCCATGGTCCGGCCACGCCCCAGCTTGTCGGAAATGAAGCCAGCGGTCGGACGGCCCAGCGCGTTGCTGATCGAGAACGCGGCGACCATCAGCACGGCATTATCGGCCGAGCCGGTCTGAACCTGCAGGATTTTGGACATGTGCCCGATCAGCATCAAGCCGGTCATCGCCCCGAAAAGATACATGATCCACAGCAGATAAAACTCGTTGGTGCGGATCATCGCTTTCCAGTTGTATTCTCCGGGCATGTCGCCGCTTCTGGCCAATGCCTTGTGGTTGGCGCCGAGAGCAGGAACCGGTTCCTGCGGCACCGTCATGAATTGCGCCATCAGCACCACGGTGATCCCGAAGAGTACGCCCAGCAGCTTGAAGGTCGTGAAGATGCCGTAGGCCGAAATCAGAGAGCGGGTCAGCGGCGCGACATACAACGGCGCCAGACCGAAGCCGGTCAGTACGATGCCGACGATCACGCCTTTTTTATTGGGCTGAAACCATTTCAGGGCAGCCGGTGCGGCACTGGCGTAACCCAGACCGATGCCAGCACCGGTCAAGACACCGAAGCCCAGCACGATGCCGGTGAGCGTCGGGAAAAAACCGCAAACGATCAGCCCCAGGCCGATAAACAGCCCGCTCAGAGTGGTGACGATTTTCGGACCGAATCGGTCTTGCAGATTGCCGCCGACGAGAATCACCAGCGCAAACATGCCGATCGCCGTAGTGTAGGGCATCGAGGCTTGCGCAGCGCTCCAGCCCTGCGTGTTACTCAGGTTCGCGGAAAAAATACTCCAGGTGTACAGGCTGCCAAAAGTGAGGTTGATGCAGAAACCCGCAAAAACGACAACCCAGCCATTGCGTAACCAATTAGGCATAACAATCCTCTATCGATGTGAGCGATGAAAATACAAAGCCCCGACGCTCAGCGAGCGTCCGAGGACTTTGACGAAGGGGAAATTTCTGATTATTTCGAAAGGACGGAATGTACACGCCTTTTCTTTTTTGTACAATCACATGTCACAAAAAGTAAATAATCGAAGAAGATTTGCGACTTAGGGGTGCGCAATAACGATGGCCAGCGTCATCGCCCAGATCGCGGATTCCCCTAGTCGGGCAGGCGGATTTCGGTCAATTTCCAGGTGGCGAACCCGCGCCGTTCCAGCACCAGCCGCGTGGTTTCATTCCTTGGTTTTTTGCCCTCGGAAAAGGAAACCACGAACTTGTTGACCCCTTCATGTTCGCAGCCCCACTCGGTTTTCTGCATGGGCTGGTCTTGCGAAGACGACGACGAAGCGGCCTCCTGGCCGGATAATTTGAAAGCGCCGGACTTCATCGCGCCCATCACGGCATCGGGGCGAACCATGGCCTCGATCATCGGACTGGCGATCAGTCGGGTCAGGGCGGTGCCGGCGTAGGAAAACAGTTCGTGTTTTTCGGCGTGCCGCGCCATTTTCTTCGTCAGCTTGTCGGAATATTCCTTTTTGAGGTTTTCCCTCAGCTTGGGATAATCGACATGCTGGTTGAACGCCTGCGCATCACCGTTTTGAACGGCGGAATGCATTTCGTACAGCGTCTGCAGCGGTGACCAGTACCAGTACCCCGCCACTGCCAGCACTCCCCCCAGCAGGACGGAAGCAAGAAATTTGATAACTTTCAAAAACATGTGCCATTTCCTCAAAAAACCAAAGAGGACGGCACACGTTTACCTGTCGATGTGACCGATCCCCTGTTAACCGTCGCGCGCCGCCAGGCATGGATGGCACGCAGTGAGCCAACGCCAACACCGGCCGGTTAGCCCGTGCTGTCGAGATGGATCGTCCCAAGCAATCTGATTTCAGTCATCATCCATGCCACGCTGCAGCGGTGACGCGGGATGCGCTCCGGCCGGCAATCCAATCGCCCAGATCAGGCGTTCTGCCAGCAGATGGAACGCCCCGCCCACCAGACAGCCGAGAATGACTTCCGCGCCGCGGTACAGTCCGGCGGAATGGACTGCGACCGACGGGCCAGCGGTCAACAGCACGATCGGCGCAGTCCACATGCTTACCCGCAGCAACGGATAGCGCGTCGCAATCGCCGCGCAAATGCCGACCGAGATCAAAATCTGCCAGCCGGTACCGACGAAGCTGCCGATGGCCGCATCGACGATCAGCGACACGACTATGCCGACCAGGGTGCCGACAATGCGCCACAGCAGCGAAGCGCGCGTTTCGTTCAGTTTGGCTTGCGAAACGATGACGCCCGACATGGATGCCCAGACCGGAAAAGGCAAACCGATCATCAAGGCCAACCAATAGGACAACGATGCAGAGCATGCGCAACGCACAATGTAAATGGCAGGGAAAAGCGCCTTTCCCATCGTTCTTGTATTCCTTTCAACAGCGGTCACCTGTCAACTCCGGAACATTTCCCGGCGTGCGCGAGAATGACCGCTGCCACGGCATTTTCAGCCGGAAATAATACTGGTCAGTGTATTTTTAAACTGCCGCAGAACACCTGGCCGTACCGGTACATTTTGCAACATACCCCAGGAAAAATTCCATGCGACGGAGATCAGGCGCCCAGCGCCTGACGGAAATCTTCGACCAGATCGGCGGTGTCTTCAATGCCGATCGAGACACGAATCAGGTTGTCCGCAATGCCCATGTTCGCGCGCGCTTCCGCGCCGGCATCGGCGTAAATCGTCTGCGCGACCGGAATCGCCAGCGTGCGCGTGTCGCCCAGGTTGCTGGCCGGGATCGCCAGTTTCAGCCGGTCGATGTAATCGCAACAGTCGATGCCGTCCTTCAGTTCAAAGCTGAACATCGAGCCACCGGCACGGAACAGTTCGGAGGCCAGCGCATGCTGCGGGTGCGACGACAAGCCGGGATAGTAAACCGCTTTCACGCGGCTATCCGCTTCCAGCATCTCCGCAATCGCCAGCGCATTCGCGCAAGTGCGGTCCATGCGCAAGGCCAGCGTCTCGGCGCCGGTCGAAATGCGGTGCGCGGTTTCCGGCGACAGGCAGGCGCCGAAATCGCGCAAGCCACGCGTGCGGATCTGCATGGCACCCCACTGCGTCGGCGGATTTTTCCTGACACTGTCGAAAATGTTCGGATAGCGGCTCCAGTCAAACAGGCCGGTATCGGTCACCGCACCGCCCATCGCGTTGCCGTGGCCGTTGATCGATTTGGTCAGCGAGTTGACCGAGAGGCTGGCGCCGACCGCCTTCGGACGGAACAGGTACGGCGTGGTCATCGTGTTGTCGACCACGAACAGCAGGCCGCGCGCCCGGCACAGTTCGCCGATGCGTTTCAGGTCGGCAATCTGCGTGCGCGGGTTGGCGATGGTTTCGACATACACCATCCGCGTGCTCGGCCGGAGCGCCGCTTCGATATTTTTCACGTCGGTCGCATCGACCTGGCTCACGTCGATACCGTAATGCCCGACCGTCTGCCAGATGCTGCTGGTATTGCCAAACAAAAAGACCGACGACACGACATGATCGCCGGCGCGCAGCAGCGTCAACGGCACCGAGCCGATGGCCGCCATGCCGCTGGCAAAACAGACCGTGGCGATGCCGTCTTCCATCCGGGTGATCTTGTCTTCCAGCGCTGAGATGCTCGGGTTGCCCTGACGCGCATAGCGGTAGCCGGGCTGCTTGCCCTGGAATACCTCGGCCAGTTGGCGCGAATCGGCATAACCGAAAGTCACCGAGTT
Organism: Burkholderiaceae bacterium; assembly: GCA_034933385.1. Lineage (GTDB taxonomy): Bacteria > Pseudomonadota > Gammaproteobacteria > Burkholderiales > Burkholderiaceae_D > QZKY01. The sequence goes on from JAYFNP010000330.1 coordinate 6,670, forward strand.
GTGGATCGGACGCAGCAGCGACGCGTGTTCGATGGGTTTTTGATGGTCGCTGTGGACGTTGGCGGTGGTAAAGCCGTGCTTGCCGGAAGTGCTCATCGCAGGAATGTGATTCGGTTAATCGGCGTGCGCCAGATTCAGGTTCAGTTGCGAAGAATCCATGTCTTCCCCTTTCGGAGAGGCGCTGAGGCGCGTGCGCTCGATACGATCAAGGTATTCAGGGGTCACGTCGCCGGTCACGTAATGGCCGTCGAAGCAGGAAGCATCCAGGCTCTTCAACGCCGGATTGACGTCGAAAATCGAGCGACGCAAATCGTCGAGGTCTTGATACACCAGCGCGTCGGCGGTGATTTCGCGGCAGACTTCTTCCTGGGTGCGCCCATAAGCGATCAGCTCGCTTCTGGTCGGCATGTCGATGCCGTACACGTTCGGGTAAATCACTGGCGGCGCTGCTGAAGCGAAAATCACGCGTTTCGCGCCGGAATCGCGCGCCATCTGCACGATTTCGCGGCTGGTCGTGCCACGCACGATCGAATCGTCGACCAGCAGCACCGACTTGCCCTTGAATTCGGATGGGTTCACATTCAGCTTCTGGCGCACCGAACGGCTGCGGATTTCCTGCCCCGGCATGATGAAGGTACGGCCGATGTAGCGATTCCTGACGAAGCCTTCGCGGTATTCGAGATTCAGCTTGCTGGCCAGTTCGACCGTCGACGGCCGCGACGATTCCGGAATCGGCATCACCACGTCGATTTCTCCGCTGCGGAATTCCTTCTTGATTTTCTCGGCAAGGTATTCGCCCATCTTCAGCCGCGCCGCGTACACCGAGGTACCATCGATTACCGAATCCGGCCGCGCAAAATACACAAACTCGAACGCGCACGGGTTCAACGACGGGTTTTCTGCGCATTGCTGGTGGTACAGCTTGCGGTCGAGGTCGATGAAAATCGCTTCGCCCGGCAGCACGTCGCGCAACAGCTGGAAGCCCATCCCTTCGAGCGTCGATGATTCGCTGGCGATCATGTATTCGATGCCCTTGTCGCTCTCGGCAAAGCCGATGCACAACGGACGGATGCCGAACGGGTCGCGGAACGCCAGCATGCCGAAGCCGGCAATCTGTGCAACCACGCCGTACGAACCGCGCACCCGCTTGTGCAATTCCGCCACTGCCTTGAACAGCGCGGCCGGATCGAGCGTAAAACCGGTGGTCGCCTTCTCGATTTCGTGCGCCAGCACATTCAGCAGCACTTCCGAATCGGAATTGGTGTTGATGTGGCGACGGTCGTTGCGGAACATCTCGACGCGGAGCTGTTCCCAGTTGGTCAGGTTGCCGTTATGTGCCAGCGTGATGCCAAACGGCGCATTCACGTAAAACGGTTGCGCTTCTTCGGCGCTGGAACTGCCCGCCGTCGGATAGCGCACCTGGCCGATCCCCGAATTGCCCAGCAGCGAACGCATGTTGCGCGTGCGGAATACGTCGCGCACCAGGCCGTTGGCCTTGTGCATCATGAACGTATTGCCATGATTGGTCGCGATACCGGCAGCATCCTGACCGCGGTGTTGCAGCAACAGCAACGAATCGTAAATCAGCTGATTGACCGGAGCGTATGAAACAACGCCGACTACACCGCACATGTGAACTCCCGAAATAAATACGTTAAAAACCGAATCAAAACTTTATCTGTCGCGCAAAACCGTCAGGCAAGAAAGGCTTTACCGTGCGCGCCGCCGTTTCTGCCAGCGGGCTGAACAGCGCATCCTTCCAGAACGGTTGTTGCGGAATCGATGTCATGCCACACAACAACACCGCCGCCAGCACGATCACGATGCCACGCGCCAACCCGAACAACCCGCCCAGGCCACGATCCACCACCGACAGCCCGGCGGCCTTGATTACCGACGCCACCGCCATGCCAAACAACATCATCAACAGCCGCACGCCGATGAACAACGCGACATACGCAACAATCAACCGCAGCGTGCTGTTTGCCAGCGTCTGCGGCAACAATGGCGCCAGTGCCGCACCGTAAGTATTGGCCACGATGAACGCTACCACCCAGCCGAGCAACGACAATATTTCCTTGACCAGCCCGCGCATCGTGCTGATCACAATCGAGCACGCCAACACAAACAGCACCAGAAAATCGAAGGTCGTCAAAACGGTCGCTTTCGGGACAATTTCAGCCTGGCAATATCGTGCAATTCAGCCGCATTTTACCCAACTTCGCACAGGTCTGTTGGGCCTCGCTCTTGCTGCCAAACGGCCCGACACGCACGCGGATGCGCTCGCCGCCTGCCGTGGCCACCTTCTGCGAATAAGACTTGATTCCCGCACCCTTGAGCTGGGCCTGTAATTCGTTCACCTTTTGTTGTGATGCCAGCGCCGCCACCTGAATGATCACCTTGCCATCGGCGGGCGGATTCCTGGCCGGTTCGGCAGGCTGTTTGGCCGCCGTTTTCGATTCATGTTCCTTGGCTTTCGGTTCGGCCGGCTTGGCCTCCGTTTTCTGGCCGTTCGCGGCAGCTGATTTCACGGCAGCGTCGGCCGCAGGCGGCTTGGCCGCAACGGCAGTCGCCGGTTCGGTCGGCGCCGGTGCCGGCTCACTCTTGGTTTCAACGGCGGCAGAAGCGGTTGATGCAGATCGGCTGGCCATGCTGGCTCGGGATGGCTTGTCGCGGGAAGGGATGCGGATGACGATATCGTCGCTGACGGGTTTCGGTTCGGAATCGAGCACCATCGGCAATGCAATCACCAGCCCGAGCGTCAGCGCAATCGCACCGACCAACCGCCGGCGAGCACGTTTCTTTTCGGGCAATGCCGGGTCAACGGGCTCGTCCTTTCGATTGCCGTGCCTGGTTTTCGAAGTTTCATCGGCATGCGGATAAAACACGCCGTCATCCGTTGCCGGATCTGGCTTGCTCTTGCGGAAGAAGGAAGAAAAAGGGAGCCAGGTCATGCAAATAGTGAACCTATTGTTGAAGTCGGGATTATTCCGCCGCCGTCACACCAGCAACGACCCAGAACGATCCGAATGCGACTATTCTATCATTTTCACCCGCCGAATCGGCGGCAAAAGCGAACGCTTCCGCCGGCGACGCAAACCGGCGAACATCGGCCTCAGCGACGCCCGCCGCCCGCAGCCGGTCGGCAAGCCGTTGGGCGCTGGCAGCGCGCGCCAGCGGCAGGTCGGCCACGCACCAATGGTCGACGCGCGGCGTCATCGCGGCGATCACGCCGTCGATATCCTTGTCCTGCATCGCGCCGAATACCGCCCAGGTTTGGGCAAAGTTGCCCATCGCGTCCAGATTCGCCGCCAGCACCGCCGCTGCATGCGGGTTATGCGCCACATCCAGCACCACGACCGGCTTGCCCGACAACACCTGGAAACGGCCTGGCAGGAAAGCCCGCGCCAGCCCGGCGCGAATTGCCTGCTCGCTGAACGGCAAACGTACGCGTAACGCTTCCAGCGCCGCCAGCACCACCGAGGCATTCTGGATCTGGTTCGCGCCCGGCAACCGTGGGGGTGACAACGCTTCGAAATGCATCTCACGACCCGCGAAATCCCATAGACCGCCACGCTGTTCCACATGGAAATCGCGGCCAGCCAGCCGCAAATCGGCGCCAATCGCTTGCGCATGCTGCAACAACGATTGCGGCGCATCGAAATCGCCGCACACCGCCACCCGGTCGCGCCGGAAAATGCCGGCTTTTTCGTAACCGATTTTTTCCCGCGTGTCGCCGAGGTATTCCACATGATCGATATCGACATTCGTGACAATCGCGACATCGGCATCCAGGATGTTGACTGCATCCAGCCGTCCGCCCAAGCCGACTTCGAGAATCACCGCATCCAGCCGCTGATCGGCCAGCAAGCGCATCACCGCCAGCGTCGTGAATTCGAAATAAGTCAGCTGAATCTCGCCGCGCGCCGCCTCGACCGCTTCAAATTGCCGGACCAGGGTCTCTTCGGATGAAATGTTGCCGTCGATCCGCACGCGTTCGCCGAAATGATGGATGTGCGGCGAGGTGTACAACCCGGTGCGATAACCGGCCGCCATCAGGATCGACTCCAGCATCGCGCAGGTCGAACCCTTGCCATTGGTGCCGCCGACCGTGATCACCGGACAGGCGAAATGGATGCCGAGCCGCTGGAATACCGGCATGATCCGCGCCAGCCCCAGCTCGATATTCTGCGGATGCAGGTTTTCGATGTAAGCCAGCCATTCGGCGAAAGAACGCATCTTGGAGGTCATGAATTAAAAAGGCCTGACATGAAAGCCAGGCCCGAATAACAAGCAACCGTTCACGTCAAACCAGCGCTTCCGCCGGTTGACTCTGCAGCAACGCCAGCACGCGCGCGAATTCTTCGCGCATCGGGCGACGGTCAACGATCATGTCGAGTGCGCCTTTCTGCATCAGGAATTCGGCTCGCTGGAAGCCTTCCGGCAGTTTTTCGCGCACGGTGTTTTCGATCACACGCTGGCCGGCAAAGCCGACCAGTGCCTTCGGTTCGGCCATCACCACGTCGCCAAGGAACGCGAACGATGCGGAGACACCGCCCATCGTCGGGTCGGTCAAGACTGAAATGAATGGCAATTTGCGCTCCGCCAATTTGGTCAGGATCGCGCTGGTTTTCGCCATCTGGAACAGTGACAGCAAGCCTTCCTGCATCCGTGCGCCGCCGCTGGCGGTAAAGCAGATGAACGGTACTTTCTGGTCGATCGCCGCCTGCACGCCGCGCACGAAACGTTCGCCGACCACCGACCCCATCGAGCCGCCCATGAATTCGAATTCGAAGCAGGACACGACTACCGGCAAGGTCATGATCGCACCGCCCAGGACCACCAGCGCATCGGTTTCGCCGGTCGCTTCGAGCGCCGCCTTCAGGCGTTCCGGATATTTCTTGCTGTCCTTGAATTTCAGCGTATCGATCGGCAACGCTTCGTGGCCGATTTCATAACGGCCTTCGGCATCCAGCAATGCATCGATGCGTTCGCGTGCGCGGATGCGCATGTGATGCGCGCATTTCGGACAGACATGCTGATTCGCTTCCAGGTCGGTGCGATACAGCACCGCTTCGCATGATGGGCATTTGACCCACAACCCCTCTGGAACCGACTTGCGAATCGTCGAAACCGACCGCTGGATGCGCGGCGGAAGCAATTTGTCTAACCAGCTCATGACTTCTCCTGTCTCACGGTTGCCGCTGTTCCGGCAACCGATGGTCAAATCCTACTCGTCCAGCGCCTTGCGGATGCCAGACAAAAATTTCTGCACCGCCGCAGCGGCTTGATCCTGCGGCGTGTTTTCCAGTTCCTGGATGATGCGGCTGCCGATCACCACCGCATCGGCCACCGACGCAATCGCTTTGGCGGTCGCCGCATCGCGAATGCCGAAACCGACGCCGATCGGCACGCTCACATGGCGCCTAATACGCGGCATCATCTCGGCGACAGCGCTCAAATCGAGGTTGCCGGCTCCGGTCACCCCCTTGAGCGACACATAGTACACATATCCGGACGCCATTTTACCGGCTTTTTCGATCCGTTCATCGGTCGAGGTCGGAGCCAGCAGGAAAATTTCATCGACGCCGGCGGTTTTCAAGGCCGCCGAAAACGCTTCGGACTCTTCCGGCGGGTAATCAACCACCAGCACGCCATCGACGCCAACGTCCTGTGCCGCACGTATAAAACTGTCAACTCCCATGTGCTCGATCGGGTTGGCGTAGCCCATCAGCACGACCGGCGTTGTCTGGTTGGTCGTCCGGAATTCGCGCACGAACTGCAGCACATGACGCAGGCTGACACCGTTTTTCAGCGCCCGTTCGGAAGCGCGCTGAATCACTGGCCCGTCGGCCATCGGATCGGAAAAGGGCACGCCAAGTTCGATGATGTCGGCGCCACCATTGACCAGTGCGTGCATCAGCGGCACGGTCAGGTCAGGCGCCGGATCGCCGGCGGTGATGAACGGGATCAAGCCTTTTTTACCCTGTTTGGCCAATGCGACCAGTGTGTTTTGGATACGGGACATGATTTTCTCTCTATTTAACCTTTGATCGGAGCGATTTCGTTCTCAGCGCGTTCGTAACGCGAAGACAAGCCGAAGGCAGTGCTGGTAGCACGACGCGGCGCAGTCGCCAAAGTTACGGGCGCTCTGAAACGAAATTACCATTCGATACCGGCGCGTTCGGCCACGGTATGCATGTCCTTGTCGCCACGGCCCGACAGGTTGACCAGAATGATTTTGTCCTTGCCGAGCGCCGGCGCGATCTTGACCGCATGCGCGATCGCATGGCTCGATTCCAGCGCTGGAATGATGCCTTCGATGCGGCAACAGTCGTGAAACGCCTTGAGCGCCTCGTCGTCGGTAATCGACACATACTGCGCCCGGCCCGAATCCTTCAGCCAGGCGTGTTCCGGCCCGACGCCGGGATAATCGAGGCCGGCCGATACCGAGTGCGTCTCGATGATCTGACCGTTTTCATCCTGCAGCAGATAAGTCCGGTTGCCGTGCAATACACCAACCGAACCGGCCAACAACGAGGCCGAATGACGGCCAGTGGCAATGCCGTCGCCGGCAGCTTCGACGCCGATCAGTTGCACATTCGTTTCATCGATATACGGGTAAAAAATGCCCATCGCATTTGAACCGCCCCCGACGCACGCGACCACCATGTCCGGCTGACGGCCGGTCATTTCCGGCATCTGAACCAAGCATTCCTCGCCAATCACCGACTGGAAGTCGCGCACCATCATCGGATACGGATGCGGGCCGGCCACGGTGCCGATGATGTAGAAGGTGTTGGCGACATTGGTCACCCAGTCGCGCATCGCTTCGTTGAGCGCATCCTTCAGCGTCTTCGAGCCGGATTCGACCGGCACCACGGTCGCGCCCAGCAACTTCATCCGGTAGACATTCTGCGCCTGGCGCCGCACGTCTTCGCTGCCCATGTACACCACGCATTCGAGACCAAAGCGCGCGCAGATGGTGGCCGTGGCAACACCATGCTGGCCGGCGCCGGTTTCGGCGATCACGCGCGGCTTGCCCATCCGCTTGGCGAGCAAAGCCTGGCCGATGACATTGTTGATCTTGTGCGCGCCGGTGTGGTTCAAGTCTTCGCGCTTGAAGTAAATTTGCGCGCCGCCGAGCATTTCCGACCAGCGGCCGGCATGGTACACCGGCGATGGCCGACCGACGAAATGCTTCAGTTCGCGGTGGTATTCGGCCAGGAAATCGGCATCGTCTTTGTAACGCGCATAGGCGGCGTTCAGTTCGTCGAGCGCATGGATCAGCGTTTCGGACACGAACACGCCGCCGTAACGGCCGAAATGACCGTGCGCATCCGGCAACGGGTAATTTTTCGCATGGAAGATCGGCGTAGTATCAGGCTCCTCACGCCGGGGAGCGGTTTTCAGTTCTTTCATCGGATATTCTCTTTTCGGTGCGGGTCGGACGGCTGCTGGCCGTCGTCACCTAGACAATGTCTGCCGAGCGTACCGCGCCAATGAAGGCGCGAATCTTGCCGGCATCCTTGATGCCCTTCGCCTGCTCGACACCGCTGCTGATGTCGACTGCGAACGGGCGCACGCGTTCAATCGCGCCAGCGACGTTTGGCACACTCAAGCCACCACTCAAAACGACCCGAGGCGCGATATCTTTTGAAATAACAGACCAATCGAAAACCTTTCCTGCACCACCATAGTTGTCGGCAAAAGCGTCCAGCAGCAAGCCGGCGAACAGCCCGCTGGCGGCGCGATAGTCAGATTCGTATTGTAGCAAATCGGCAGCGGTGGTTTCCGGCCTGACCCGGAACGCCCGCAAAAAACGCCGGTTGACGCTGGCCGCGAGCGCTGCGCACTGCGCCGGCGTTTCGTCGCCATGGAATTGCAGCAAGGACACCGGCGCCTGCGCCACCGTCTGGACGACCTCATCGGCTGCAGCGTTCACGAACAGCCCGACTGTGGTCACAAACGGCGGCACCTGTGCCATCAGTTCGGCGGCGACGGCCGGCGTCACGCAGCGCGGGCTGGCTGCGTAAAACACGAATCCGAGCGCATCAGCACCGGCGGCGACGGCCGCCTGCACGTCCTCGGCCCGGGTCAGGCCACAAATCTTGATTCGGGTTCGATGGCTCATCGTCAGCGTCGCCCTGCTGAAATCGTGATTATAGTGCGCGCCAGACGATTTTCATAAAAAATATACTGCGACATGTATATTTTATTGCCTCTTTTTAATCAGGCAAAAACTGGCATTTTTTGCACATACTCTGCTAATATTTATCGAGTATGCCAGAAACCTTATCCGCACTGGAGAAATAAACCATGCCTTCATCTGCAATGTCGGTTTTTGTGCCAACCGACGAGCTTTACGCGAGCCAGTGGCATCTGGCAATGATTGGCACGCTGGGCTACAGCACCATCTACAACACGGCGGGGTTGGAGCGGATTTGGAGCGAATACACCGGCAAGGGAACCCATGTCGGGATCTGGGATTCGGGGGTGCAACGTACCCACTGGGATCTCGATGGCAATTATGACGATTCCATGCATGTCAGCGTTGATGGCACGATCAACGACGGACAGCCGCCGGGCGGTAGTGGTAAAGAATATGCGCACGGCACCGCAGTAGCGGGGCTGATTGCTGCGGAAAGCAACGGCCTGGGCGGTGTCGGGGTCGCTTTCGATGCCAGCATTACTTCAGTCCGGATTTTTGGCGGTATGGATGACATAAACGAGCATTCCGATCGCTATTTGCAAACACTGGACAACCTCGGTAATTTCGATGTTATCAATCACAGTTACGGAGGTGATCCGGATTTTATCGAAAACGTCGAATGGATGTCCAAATTCGAAACGGCAGCCGAACTTGGACGAAACGGATTAGGTACGATTAATGTCGTCGCAGCAGGCAACACCAACTGGGATGGCAATGGCGAATATTTTAATGCCGTGCGTTTCTCGGTCAGTGTGGCTGCACTTGATAACAGTATCAACGCATCGCTGTACGCAGCACGCGACATAACTGATAGGTATCCGGTCGATGGCAATCCAGCAACTTATTCCACCTACGGCGCGCACATTCTGATTTCTGCACCCGCAGCAGCAATCACGACGGATATGCTCGGAATAGACGATGGCTACAACAATCTGCTTGGCACAGCGGGCAATGTGCCGGATGGCGATTACACCGATCGCTTTGGTGGAACGTCAGCAGCAGCGCCTGTCACAGCAGGCATCGTCACCCTGATGCTGGATGCGAATGAGGGCTTGGGCTGGCGCGATGTACACAACATACTGGCGTATTCGGCAGTGGGCACCGGCAGCCTGTATACCGGCAACACCACCAATGAAGGTTTTGCTTGGAAATGGAACGGAGCAGGCAACTGGAATGGTGGCGGGCTGCATTTCAGCGAGGATTATGGCTACGGCATGGTCAATGCGTTCAATGCGGTGCGCATGGCTGAAGCCTGGAGCATTCTGTATCCGACGGCGGCGACGTCGGCGAACGAGCTGTCGGTAACGACGGGCGAACTGACGGCGAACAAAGCCATTTACGATTTGAATACGATCGAATACCAGTTCGAGGTGTCTGACAATATCAACCTAGAACATGTCACTCTGGGAATCGACCTGACGCACGAAAATTGGGGCGATCTGCGCATCAGCCTGATCTCGCCGGACGGAACGACAATGTCGCTGTATGACGGATCTGTATGCAAGGATCATGAAGGCGAACTGCTTTATGAATTTGGTGTTGAAGGTCTGCGCGGTGAAAGCAGTCAGGGCACCTGGACGCTCAAAATCACCGATGCGGCAGGCGGTGACAGCGGAACGCTGAATGCGGTGGAGTTCACCGGCTACGGCTCGACTGTTTCGAATGATGATGTATACCATTACACTGAAGAAGTGTTGACAGTTCTGGCGCAAAGTGGCCAGGAGAACAGGTTCTTCCTGACGGATACTGACGGCGGAACCGACTGGATTTCCGCTGCAGCCAGCTATCATGATCTGGTGCTGGATCTGCACGCAGGACGGACGTCAACGCTAGCGGGTACGGATTTCCTGACGATTGGGGGTGAGACGCTGATCGAAAACGCGATGGGCGGTGATGGTAACGACACATTGATCGGCAACGATGTTGCCAATACGCTCTTTGGCATGCGTGGTGACGATACCCTGACAGGTGGCCTCGGAGACGATCGACTGGATGGCGGTGCTGGTAATGATACGTTGGTTGGCGGTGATGGTACGGATACCGTGCTGTACTCCGGGAATCTGGCTAATTACAAGATTCTTCTGGACACGGCTGGCCACGTCAAAATTGTCGATACCAGTACCGGCAGCATCGATTCAATTCAGCAGATAGAACTGGGCGAGTTTGCCGGCACAACTGTTGATCTGGGGTTTACGCAGGCATCGACGAGCGTACTGCAGGATATTGGCCTGACGTACCAAATCATACTTGGCCACGCCGGGGATGTGGGAGGGGTCAACTACTGGGCTGGAGATGGATTGGATACAATAGGTCTGGCAAAATGTTTTGCAGGTACGCCAGAGTTCGCGGCGCTTTACGACGCAATGGACGATACCGCCTTCCTGACAACCCTCTACCAGAATGCGCTGCTAAGAAACCCGGATGCAGGCGGCCTAGCTTATTGGGAGAACTATCTCAATTCGCACAGCCGTGCTGAACTGATTGCCTGCTGGGTTAACGCACCTGAATTGCTCGTCACACAGTTCGGCCACGATGGGCTGTGGCTAGTATGAAGATCAAAATCTGCGGACGTCCTGATTCACTTAAACCAGGGAAGTTGCTCATGAACGCGGCCGTACGTTACGCGACATCCAGATCACCATGTCGCGCCAGATGCGCTTGATTTCTTCTTCGGTCGGCATTTGCTGCGCATTGTCCAGTTCAATGGTAATCACCGGAATCTGCCGGTGACCATTGCCGTAATTACCGAGCGAACCGGGATACACGCCGATACGGTTGTACGTCAGCCGACCAAAACGGCGCGGCGGTTCGGCCGAGCCGTCAAAATCGAGTTCGCCCAGCGGCGCATGGATCGACACCACGACATCCGGCTGGAAACGCTCGATCTCGTCATGCACCCAGCGGCTTTCCGGCTCGGACAGCGGTGTCTGGCCCGGAAAACGGCGCGGATCGCTCTTGGTGCGCTGTTGCCAGTATTGCAGCGCATCCTGCGTCCCGTCGGGCGACAGGAAATTGCGATTCAGGTCGACGCCATTGGCATTCATCCGCGTCTGCGGCGTCGCGAACAAGCCGTCCGGATTGACCACCGGCGCGACGCGCCATTCCATCGAGTGCGCGATCGGCAAATGAATCGACTCCATCCAGCGGAACACGATCGCGGCGGCCGTCGGCTCGTCGCCGTGGATACCGCCGATCAGCAGTACCCGCAGCGGGCGGGAGCGCTTGCCGTCGGCTGGGTAATCGCGCGCCAGAATCGGGAATCCCTTGACCGACAGCGTGCCGGTTGGCGCCAGACCGAGCTGTTCGCACATTTCCTTGGTCACGGTCGGCAAGCGCTTCGCCAGGCGCGCGCACCCTTGCGCATCCTGCGCCAGTCCAGCGGAAGCTGGGGCCGGTGACGGTTCAGTCGTGTCGCGCTGGCCGAAGCGGCCAGTCGCCGCGTAATAGACGAGCACGCCCAATGCCAGCAGCAACGCCAGTGCAATGAGGATGCGGATAGAGCGGGGAGGCTGATTCGGACTCATGAAATGCGGTGGGAGATGCAGAACGGGCAGCAGATTTTAAAACGCGATTATAGTATGCAGTCAACGGCACGGGGCGACTTTGTGGCTGAGGTGAAGCCGCTACAGCAAAAAATATACTAGCCTCTGTATTTTTAAACCACCGCGTAATGTCTGGCCAGACGGGATAATTTTAACTCATACTCCCGACAATCTCCGTTCCAGCCGATTCAGAACAAACCGAAGGCCGCTTCCGCCTGCGGCAAGCCCCATTTGTTGTCGTACATCACTTTCGCCAGATACAACCCGTCCGGCATGAACGTCGGCGCTGCCTGGCTGCGGTCACGCCCTTGGAGCACAGTATCGAGCCACCCAGGCGGATAGTCGCCCTTGCCGACATAAATCAGCGACCCGACGATATTGCGCACCATATGGTGCAAAAACGCATTCGCCCGCAGCGTGAACACGATCAGGTCGCCATGCCGTTCGATCTCGATCGAATGCATCGTCTTCACTGGCGTGAGCGCCTGGCATTCGGCGGCGCGGAACGCGGAAAAATCGTGTTCACCCAGCAGGAATTGCGCCGCCTGACGCATCGGTTCGAGCGCCAGCGGACGGAACACCCAGCCGGTCTTGCCGCGCAACAGCGGCGAACGCACAGCGTTGTTGTACAGCAGATAACGGTAACAGCGGGCCTGCGCGCTGTTGCGCGCATGGAATTCCGGCGCCACCTCGCACGCCCAGCGCACCGCAACCGACCGTGGCAAAAACGAATTCACCCCGCGCACCCACGACAACGGCGCGCGATCCAGCTCGGTATCCAGATGCACCACCTGTTCGAGCGCATGCACGCCGGCATCGGTACGGCCGGCGCACATCGTGCGAATCTGAGTCTGCGTGAATTCGCGGATCGCAGCTTCGAGCCGATCCTGCACGGTCTG
>JAYFNP010000331.1:0-2953 GCA_034933385.1 Burkholderiaceae bacterium
ATAGGAGTTACTTGGAAGCCATAGTCGAGCGCATCAATAATAATCGCATCGCGCACTCCAAAATGCCCATCACCGTCAAGGTGACCGCCTCGGATCTTCGGGATATGTTCGCGTTTTATGTGTATCGCTCAACCGGTGGAAACCTGCTTGCCCTATTGCGCGCGCTTGGGCACAAAAAACTCAGCACAACAGAGAGGTACGTTGACAACAACATTCTCAATGCGGAACGCGACGGAGAGGTAAGTAAGTTCCAAAACAACCTGTTCGCTGAACTTGCCAGGGGGCGGCTGGACATCACGATCCTTGCCCACCTCCAGCGATATGGCAAAGTGACGGAGGAACAGGAAAAGCGGTTAATGGAATTTCGGGTACTTCAGCGGAGCAGGATGGGGGTCGGGTGCCGTGATCCGCGCAATCCCCCGGCTGGTGTTTCCGCGAACCGGAATGGCAGCCAGAAAGGCAGAAATTGCACGGGGCAGCGCTGCCTTCTTTGCAAGGAAAACTCCGTCATTCTTCCAGAGAGCATGACGGGCATTGCAATGAGAACAGAAGAATTGCTAGTCATCCAGACGGAAGTCTCTTTCATGAATTGGGGTCTTTCCGACTTCGATGAAGAACTGCAAAACTGCCTGGATGCCTTGCAACTATTTGATGCAGCCAAGGTGGAAAAGGCGCGCATAGAGTGGGCACAGAAAATTGCCAACGGAACCCATTTCGTTCCTGGCCTACCCATGAATAAAATTCAGGAGGAAGCATGACTCCCGGTATTGCCCTTGTGCAAGATGAAGTTAAGGCGCCACAGAAAAAGCCACATAAAGAGTTGCAAGAACGGAAGAAAGGTGAAGCTCAGGCGCTGTTTACATTGGATAGCTTGCAGCATCTGGATCGTGAAAGCGTCGTCAGGTGCCAGTCGATCCTTGGTCATGGCGACCAGTTCGGAATTTGGCAAACCCCTTCAGAGCTTATCGGTGGCCGCCACTTAGTAGCGTCGCAAGCTAACCTCGACTTGCGTAAGCAACTGCTGAACTGGCTTCCTGAAGAGTTTCACTCATCTTCCTTACTCCCGCCACTGCTTGAGGAAGGGGTGCTTTGGTTGTCGAGGTATGCCCTCTTGCTGCGTATGGGGCCTACCGGAACGGAAAGACGTGGTTTCCTTGATGTCACAACAATTCTTAGAAATATCAGCGCGCAGGCTCTAGAAATTCTAGCTTTGGGCATAGAGAAACGCCTTGCTGAACCAGCGCGACTGGGTGATGGTTTCATTTGCCATTTGAGCGAGAATGACTGGCATGGTTTGGCAAGTCGCACTAAGGGAAACGCCGTGGTTATGCTGACCGAAAAAAACCGTCTGCGCAAGTATGCAGACCTTGGGTTGTGGAGCGATGCACCGGCTAAAATCGATCTGCCACAAACCACCAACCCCAGTGGTGCCAAGAAGCCATCGAGTCCAGAAATCCAACGTACCCCGTTTCCAGTGATCCCGGACGACTATTTGGCCGAGATGGGGCCGCTTGTTCTCTGGATTGTTCGTGAACTAGGCCCGAATCTGCTGAAGACGCTTGAGGATCTGCCTGATGTGTTCGCTGATGTTAAGTTTGAAGATGCTAATATCCTTTCCCGTAATCAGTCGTTGAATATTCGGATTGTTAAATATTTTGAGCCAAATCCCTGGCGCGACAGAAATGGTGACGAACTTGCCGCCCCGCCGTTCCTGAACACCTTGTTCAAGAGCGGGGTGAGCGATGTGGCTTGGCCACCGAAAACCAGAAAGCAACTATCAATCCTCTGTTTAACCTTGCAGACGTCGCACCTCTGGATTGCCTTGCTCGCGATGGGAGGGCGCATCAGCGAAATATCCACCCTGAAACAAGATTGTGTCGAGGTTGCCCGTGATGGAAATGTGTATGTGAATGGCAAGACTTTCAAACTGAGTTCAAACTTTGATGGCATTGAACGCCAGTGGCCAGCGCCCGCGATACTGGTTCAGGCGCTCGCGCAGCAGTCGCTGCTTGGCACTCTGTACGCCAAAATGCAGAACTTGATAGACGACACAATCCAGCATGAAGAAATTGCAAACAATGCGCTGTGGCGGTCGTTGGGAGTAGCCGGCACTGCAAACCCAAACAAACAACTCCAAACATTCAATGGCGCTTTAACAACTCTTGCCGAACGCCTGGGCATGCCGCCAAAACCGGGGGGGAAAAACCTTCACTGTCACCGCTTCCGCAAGACCATCGCACGGCTGGCCGGGCTTGCCATCGTCGATAGCCCTCGCGTGCTGATGCAGTTGCTTGGACACAAGGACATCGAGATGACGATGAGCTACATGCTGACCGATAAGGCGTTCCAAATGGAGGTTGATCAGGTTGCCAGGGAACTGAGGGTCATGCGCTGTGAGGAAGTGATCGAAAACATGCATGAAGCGATGCATTCTGAAAGCCCCCTGAAGTTTGGCGGCTACGGTGGCGGTGCCGCACAGGGCATGTGGAATGCGGTCAGGCAGCACGAGGAAGCGTTGCACCGTGACGGGAAAAGGTGGGATGCTGACAGCGCATACGACCTGGCTGTGAAACTGACCAGCTATGGTCAGTCCTATCGCATACCGCTACCAGGTGTCGTCTGTTTGTCTGAAAAGGTTGAATCTAAACCTTGCACTTGTGACGCCACTTGTGGAAACCGGCTTTATGACATGACAGCAAGGCGTGATGTCGAGCAAGTCATCCCGATCCTTATCAAACACGGTCAACAAGCACTGGCAGATGGCGAGATATTGGTAGTGGCTTACATAGTCGAACAACTGGACACCCAGATTGAGCGATTCGATGACATCCGGGATGTTTATCAAAATCATCCGGAATTGATTTCTTTACGGGAGGCGGCGGCATGACTGAAAACACCAAAGTCTCGCGCAAGCAGGATATTACGCGCACCGAGAACGTGCGGAAAAAAGTCG
>JAYFNP010000332.1:0-5914 GCA_034933385.1 Burkholderiaceae bacterium
TATTCATGCTGCTGCAGCATTTCCTCGTCGCGCGGCAAAAGCGCATAGGTAGTCAGCACCAGATCGTATTCGCCGATCAGCTCGAAACGCGGCATCCGCTCCTTGCCTTGAAACAACAGCACGCGCAAATCGGGCGCAAAACGCGCCGTTTCGTCCTGCCAGTTGCTCATCAGGCTGGTCGGCGCAATGACCAGCGCCGGCCGATCCAGCCGTCCGGATTCTTTTTCAGTCAGGATATGCGCCAGCGTCTGGATAGTCTTGCCCAAGCCCATGTCATCGGCCAGGATGCCGGCAAAACCATATTCGCGCAGGAACTGCATCCAAGACAAGCCCTGTATCTGGTAATCGCGCAGCGGTGCCTGCAAGCCTTTCGGTGCCTCGACCCGCTGTACGCCGCCAAATTCGTTCAGTTTCCGGCCAGTTTCCAGCAGATTGTCGCCGCCACTCCAATCCATTTGAGTCGCATTCGCCAGTTCGGCCAGACGCGCCGCATCCAGTTTCGAGAGGCGGATGTTGGCAGCATTCGGCCGGTCGGCGAAGTACAGTTCGCCCAGCGTACCGAGAATCGGCTTGACACGTCCCCACGGCAGCGCGACGCGCACGCCGTCGGACAGCGTGGCCAGCAATTGATCGCTATCGGCATGCGCCGCCAGCGCCTGCGGATCGAAATCGTGTGGCGCGTTGCGGATCAGCTCGACCAGCACCGGCAGCAGCGACACACGCGTGCCGTTGACGACAATGCCCAGTTCCAGATCAAACCAGTTTTTGCCGGGATCGCCGGTATGGTCGGCAACCGTTGCGTACCAGTCGTCAATTTCCGTCAAGTCATAACGGTATTCCGGCGTCCTTTCGATGCGCCAGCCGAGCACTTCCAGGCCACGCAAGCCATCGCCGGAAAAACGCAGCCAGTCAGATTGCGCCGACAATTCCATCCCCCCCGGCACTGCACGCACCGGTGAAGTGTTCTTTTTCGGCGCGGCAAAGCCGAGTGCGGTCAGCATCTGGCTGGCAGTCTGCTCGACTTCCGGCTGGCGGATGATGCGTTCGATGTCTTCATTGCGCTCGCGCACGATCGGCGCATCAGATCCCTGAGGTACCGCCTCGCCGTCGTAATCGAAGGTCAACACCGCATAGTCGTGCCAGCGCTCGCCGTGGCGCGTTTCCTGTGCGATGCTGCCCAGTTTCAGGCAGGGCACCGGCTTGATGTCTTCGCGTATGATTTCCTGCACCCGCTGCGGCAGCGGCACGATCTGGTTCAAGCCCTGTGCCAACAGCAGATGTGCCACCACCGGCTTATCGTCCGATGACAAAATCGGTGCCTGCGCGACCAGATCCTGCAAATCCTTCAGCGGAATGGCCGCAAGACCGGCCTGCAGGCGCAATTCGCCGCACGACAGGTTATCCGCATACCACGGCGGGGTAGTCGACAACATGTAATCGACCATGCCGTTGCCGGAGACGGGCGGATCGAATTGCCATGCCAGTCGCAACCCATTTTTTTGATCGCTCCATGTCAGGCCGGCTTCGCGCGTCGGCGCTTCCTTCAGCGGGAATACCAGCCCTTTGGCCATATCGGCATAGGAATTGGTCCACAACAGTTGCTGATCATTGAGCAGCATGCGCAGCAATTGCGCGCCAATCTTGCCGCGCGGCTCGGCGGCGCTGGTTGCCTGCGAAGCGACGCCGCTGCGCATGGCGATGAACAGCCGCACCAGATCGAGATCCTCCGGTTTCACATAGGCGGGCGTATTGGTCAGCAGCGTGTGCAATTCACTCACCGGACTGGCCATGGTGATTTCCCCGCTCTGGCGCAAGCGCCCCTTGCACACCGACAGCAGCACATGCCGCCCGCTGCGATCCGGCGACAATACAAACAGCAAACGGTAGGTGGAAACGCTGACGGCAGCCTCGGTGGCCGCCCCGTCAGTTGCCTGATTCTGGACGTTAGCGGCGCGCTCGACCCGTTGCAGCCAAGTGGCCACGCCGGCCGGCAAATTCTGCAATGTTGCCGTCAGGCCAGTCGAGGCAGCCGCAGCATTTTCCTGTTCCAGAAAAGCGATCAACGCCGCGGCCACGTGACGGCAATTGTGGCCAATCGCACAATTGCACACGCCATCGAAATGGATGCCCCGGCGCGTCGGATACAACAGGATGTCCTGATGATAAAGCTTGTCGGCTTCCCCGCGCACGCTGGATTTGATGGAATTGCCAGACAGGCTGATTTCGCACACATTACCGTTACGGACATACTCACTGCCACGCTGAACTATCGCGGCGTCGAAATGCTTGCGAACATCGTCAATCGTGAAATACATAATGCCAATAATCAGTTATGTGCCGGGTAAAGACTGGAAAAAAGATTCTATTATTCACCAAAACACGCCGGCAGGGGATGCAAATATGTAACAAATACCCAGTTTTTTTGCCATGCTATTGCCCGGCACAAACAGGTCGATGTCAGGGGTATGCTTTTTATGTCTATGTTTATATGGCGCTATTAGGCATTTTTTTGTTATACCCCGACAAACGGCAAAATATTGCTGTGCCAGTTGTTGCCTGATGGCAAAGCTTAGTACCGATGGTTGATCCGGAGTTGGGCGGCCGGCCAATCGGGTGCCACTCCAGCCGCAAGCGTGCCGTCGCGCCAATTTTGATGCAAAATAATACTGTGCCCTGTATTTAAAATTTGCCAGGGCAATATGAGGGCATATATCTGGTTTTGTCTATATACCCCAGGCTTTCAAGCTATTGACGCGCCCTCTGAGCAGTGGCTGCACAGAGGGACCCGCAAAGCGGGTAGCCTGTCGAGACGCAGCCGTTCGCGCTCGAATGTCATCGCAGAATTACTGCCAAACCAGCGTTTCATCTGGCAAAATTGCAGAATTACATAACCCATTCCGGGAGGACAAGATGAAACTGTGGAGCGATTCATTCTCCGACAATGGCACCATTCCGGCGCGGCTTGCCTTTTGCGCGTTCGATCCGAAAACGCATGCCGCGCTGTCCGACAACCGCAACCCGCATCTGGCGTGGCGCGACCTGCCCGCAGGCACACAGTCGCTGGCGCTGATTTGCCACGACTACGACGTGCCATCGAAAGGCGACGACGTCAATCAGGAAGGCCGCACAGTGCCGGCCGATCTGCCACGGGTCGATTTCTTCCACTGGGTGCTGATCGATTTGCCCGCCTCGCTGACGTCGATTGCCGAAGGCGAGTTTTCCGATCGCGTGACCGCGCGCGGCAAGTCCGGCCCGGCAGCGAAATACGATGCACGCCAGGGCCTCAACGACTATTCGCCATGGTTCGCCAGCGATCCCGACATGAAAGGCGACTATTTCGGCTACGATGGCCCGTGCCCGCCGTGGAACGACTCGATCCCGCATCACTATGTATTCACGTTATATGCGCTCGACGTGCCCCAGCTGGCACTCGATGGCCAGTTCACCGGCCAGCAGGTGCGCGCGGCGATGCAGGGACACATCCTGGCCGAGGCGAATATCACCGGCATCTATGCGCTGAATCCGACCGTAGCCAAGTGAGGTGGCATTGAGCGAAGCAACCGAACTGCTGATCATCCGCCACGGGCAAACTGCCTGGAACAAGATGAAACGGCTGCAGGGACACAGCGACATCCCGCTGAACGAAAAGGGCATTTTGCAAGCGGTAGCACTGGGCGAAGCCTTGAAGCATGAAACACTGGATGCAATCTTTTCGAGCGACATGCAGCGCGCACGGAAAACCGCCGAAGAAATCGCCAGATGGCATGATTTGCCGGTAAAAATCGACCAGAATCTGCGAGAACGCTGTTACGGTGCGTTCGAGGGCTTGAGCCCGGAGGAGATCGAGCAGCGCTATCCGGAATCGCACGCTGCCTGGCACGCGGCCGATCCGGATCACGTCTTTCCGCCGGGCGAACGCATCGCCGAAAGCCCGCGCCAGTTCTTCCATCGCGCCATCGGCGCGCTGATGCGCTGCGCCGAGCAACATCCGGGACAAAAAATCGCGGTGGTCGCGCATTTCGGCATCGTCGAATCGGCCTATCGCAAGGCCAACGGCATCCAGTTTGGCGAGCGCAGCCGGATGCCGGTACTCAATACCGGCATCAACCGCTTTGCCATCGAGGAAGGCGAGCTACGGATGATTGCCTGGGGCGAAGCCGCCCATCTGGAACCACTGCGCAAGCCGGTGGATTACGTCAAGCATTTCTAGCGAACCGCAGCGCGGGCAACAGAGTTCGCGCCCCTTGGCCAACAACACCGTTCAATTGCCGGACGGGGTCAGCAAATTATGCGCCACCGCGTACTGGATGATTTCTGACAGCGATTGCATCTGCATTTTCTGCTGAATGCGCGTCTTGTGGGTGCTGACAGTTTTCACCGAAAGATGCAGCTGCTCACCGATTTCGGTCAGCGTCCGACCGCTAACCAGCATCGTGAACACTTCAAACTCGCGATCGGAAAGCCGCTTGTGCGGCAATTCTTTCTCAGGCGACATGATATTCAGCGCCAGTTGCTCGGCCACTTGCGGGCTGATATACGGACGGCCAGCCGCGACCCGGCGAATCGCGCTGACCAGTTGCGTGCCGGCGCTTTCCTTGGTCAGATAACCTTGCGCGCCAGCGCGTATCGTGCGCACCGCATACTGTTCCTCATCATGCATCGTCAGGATCAGCATCGGCAATTTCGGCGCTTCGACCTTGATCTGGCGAATCAGATCAATGCCGCTTCTGCCGGGCATCGACAGGTCAAGCAACAGCAGATCGAAACCGCCATCGCGCACGCGAACAAGCACCTCGAAACCGTTGGTTGCCTCGCCGACAACCGCGATGTCATCAGCACCATCCAGGATGCGCTTGAGCCCCTCGCGCATGATGGTATGGTCGTCGGCGATGACAATTCTGATCATAGGCGTTTCCCGGAAAATAATGCATTGTGGCTGTCATGCCACCGGTTGATGGGCTGATTTTATACCGAGAGCGGCGGCAAAAGTGCAAATCGATACGTCGGTGCGACACCTGCTACGGTAGAATGCTCGAATATCTTCACTGCATTAGATTTATTTCGCCATGAGCAACGAACCCAACAAGGGCGCCAACGCGCCAGCAACGTCGAATTTTCTGCGCGCGATTATCGAATCCGACCTGAAAAACGGCACCTACCAGCGCTCCGGCCTGCCCGAAGTGATCACCCGCTTCCCGCCGGAGCCAAATGGCTATCTGCACATCGGTCATGCGAAGTCGATCTGCCTGAATTTCGGGCTGGCACGCGATTATCAGGGACGCTGCCACCTGCGTTTCGACGACACCAACCCGACCAAGGAAGAGACTGAATTTGTCGATACCATCATCGACAGTGTGCAATGGCTCGGCTTTACCTGGAAGCATGACGGCATTGAACAATTGCATTACGCCAGCGACTATTTCGGCCAGTTGTATGAGATGGCCGAATACCTGATCGGCGCCGGCCATGCGTATGTCGACAGCCAAAGTGCCGATGACATGGCAAAAAACCGCGGCAGCTTTGCCGAGCCGGGGAAAAATTCACCGTTCCGCGACCGCCCGGTTGCCGAATCGCTCGATCTGTTCCGCCGGATGAAAGCCGGCGAATTCAAGGATGGCGAGCATGTGCTGCGCGCCAAGATCGACATGGCCTCGCCGAACATGAATCTGCGCGACCCGGCGATCTATCGCATCCGTCACGCACACCATCACCGCACCGGCGATAAATGGTGCGTCTATCCGATGTACGACTACACGCACCCGATTTCCGACGCGATCGAAAACATCACCCATTCGATCTGCACGCTGGAATTCCAGGATCACCGCCCGTTTTACGACTGGATTCTGGAACGTCTGGCAGAAGGCGGCTATTTCCAGAAACCGACCCTGCCGCATCAGTATGAGTTCGCCCGACT
>JAYFNP010000333.1:0-3761 GCA_034933385.1 Burkholderiaceae bacterium
GGTCGGCGTTGAACAGGTCGATCATGTCCGTGACCGACTGGCTCTTTTCCGTCAGATCGTTGAGCGCCTGTTTTTCCAGCGTGTTCGATGTGCTGTAGCCGGTCGCGATGATAAAAATGCCGAAAACGATGGCGATCAGGACAAAGGCAATAGCCGAGAGCCTGGTCCCCAAACTAAGATGTCGCAGATGCTTCATTTACCCCCCCCTTTTTTTAGACAGCCTTTTTATTATGTCACGAGGGCAATGAAAATTGTTGCTTTTCGGCACAATATATTGGCGTGAGGCAATAGAGACCGGTCATATTGGCTGGTCGTTGCGCGGCGGCGAATGGTGGAAGCGGGCAAACCGAAGCGTGGCGCTCCGGTCGAGGCGAACGCAGCGGGAGCTTATTTCAGCGGCGCGTTCAACCGTTGCAGCCGGTCAATGGTGCCGACATCGGCCCAGTCGCCGTAATACAGTTCGCCGCCGATCTGGCCGCGGGCGGCGTATTCGCGCAGCAGGTGCGACAGACGCACGACTTCGCCGGGCGTGACTGCATCGAACATCGACGGTCGGAACACGCCGATGCCGGAATAGGTGTAACGCGGAGCGCCTTCATTGGCGAGCGAAAACACGTTCAGCGCGAAATCGCCTTCCGGGTGATGCTCGGGGTTTTTCACCATGTACAGCCAGGCGACGTCGCGCTGGTCGCTGGCGTACGGCTGGCCCCAGACGTCGTTGTCTTCGAGTACGTTGAACACTTCGGAAAAATCGAAGTGCGGGCAATAGATGTCGGCCGATACCGCGACGAACGGCTGGTCGCCGAGCAGATGACGCGCCTGGGCAACGCCGCCGGCGGTTTCCAGTGCGGTCTGTTCCGGCGAATAGCTGATCGATGCGCCAAAACGCGCCCCATCGCCAAGCGCGTCTTCGATCTGCTGGCCGAGATGCGCGTGGTTGATGACGATCTCGGTGATGCCGGCGCGCACCAGGTTCAGGATGTGCCACAGGATCAGTGGCCGGCCGTGCACGGTCAGCAACGGTTTCGGGGTGGTGTCGGTCAGCGGACGCATCCGCTCGCCGCGTCCGGCGGCAAAAATCATCGCTTTCATGGTGTGTTCGCGTCGTGCATGGCTGCAACGGTCAAAAAATATACTGTCGGGTGTATTTTAAACAAGCCAGGAAAATCGCGGCCTAATGCCACTATTTATCCATATACCCTGCCTAAAAAGTGTAGCCGGTGGATGCTTTGCGGTTTTCCAGCGCATCCAGCAGGCGCAGCAGCGGCGCCAGTTCCTTGTAACGTCCGGCCGTCTTGCGGGTGTATTCCAGCACCAGCGGCAGGTCGTTCAGGTATGCTTCCTTGCCATCGCGATGATACAGCCGGGCGAAAATGCCGAGCACCTTCAGGTGACGCTGCAAGCCCATCCATTCGAAATCGCGGTAAAACGCATCGATGTCCGGGTTGACCGGCAGGCCGAGTTTGCGCGCCCGTTCCCAGTAGCGGATGGCCCAGTCGAGCACCAGTTCCTCGTCCCATTGGACGTAGGCGTCGCGCAACAGCGACACCAGATCGTAGGTGATCGGGCCGTAGACCGCATCCTGGAAATCGAGAATGCCCGGATTGCCTTCGCCCAGCACCATCAAGTTGCGCGAATGGTAGTCGCGGTGCACGTATACCTGCGGTTGCGCCAGGTTGTTGGCCAGGAGCAGGTCGAAGACCTTTTTCAACTCGGCCGTCTGCTGGTCGCTTAGCGTCGCGCCGAGCTGCCGGCCGATATACCATTCGGGAAACAGGTTCAGCTCGCGCAACAGCAGTGCGCGATCGTATTCCGGCAATTTGCCGGGCTGGCTGTGGGTCTGGATCGTCAGCAGCGCATCAATTGCATCCATGTACAGTTTGTGCGCGCTGTCGTGGGTCAACTGATGCAGGTAAGTGGTTGAACCGAGGTCGGACAGCAGCAAAAAGCCGCGTTCGACGTCTTGCGCCACCACTTGCGGTACCGCCACGCCGGTCTGGCCGAACAGCTCGGCGACTTGCAGGAACGGCCGCACATCTTCCTGCGGCGGAGGCGCATCCATCGCGATCCAGGTTGAACCGTCGTCGGCATCAACGCGGAAATAGCGTCGGAAACTGGCGTCGGACGAGGCGGGACGGAGGGATTCCGGTTTGACGGAAATGGCGGTTTGACCGGTCAGCCAGTCTTGCAGCTGAGTCAGGCGCGTATCGGCGGACGCGCCGGTTTGTGGTTGCGATTGCATGAAACAGTATCAGTAAATGCGGTTATGGTGTCGAGTTCCCATATAATAAGCGACTGGAACAAATAACTGCCAGAATCTGGCCAACTTTTTCGTCTTTTTTCATGCTTCAGTTCCTGGCTACTTCATCTTCGGTTCGCGTGCTGCGCACGGTGGCAGTGCTGACGGTATCGTTGTCGCTGCCGGCACTGGCGCAGGCACAGGCGGAGCCACAAGCGCTCGCGCCGCTGCCAACCGTGACGCTGACGCCAACGCCAGCACCGACGCCGGCGGCAACGAAGATCAAGCGCGACAAGGAAGCGGAAAAGCTTGAGCCGACCACGATCCAGGCCGAAGAAATGACGGGCCGGCCGGATCGCGAAGTGTTTCTCGAACGCGACGTCGAAATCATGCGCGGCCAGACCAAGCTCAACAGCGACAGGGCGGTCTATCACCAGGAAGAAAATGAAGCCGAGGCCGAGGGCAATGTGCGCATCTTGCGCTTCGGCGACCGTTTTACCGGTGACAAGGCGAGGCTGAATCTGGATACCGGCGTTGGTACGGCGTCGAATACGACGTACAAATTGATCAAGAACAATGCACAGGGCAAGGGCGAGCGCATCGATTTCGAAAGCCGCGAAAAAGCGACCGTAACGCATGGCACCTACAGCACTTGCGAAGGCGCACATCCCGATTGGTACTTGCGGACGGATACGCTGAAAGTTGATACCGGCGAAGACATCGGGCGGGCCAGCAGTTCGGTGGTGTTTTTCAAGGACATGCCGATTTTCGCGTCGCCGCTGTTGTCGTTTCCGATGTCTTCCGGACGCAAATCAGGTTTTCTGCCGCCGACTATGGGTACGACTTCGCGTGGCGGGTTTGAGCTCAGCCTGCCGTACTACTTCAACATCGCGCCGAACCGCGATTTCACGCTGACGCCGAAGACCATTACGCGACGCGGCGTGCAGGTCGCAGGCGATGCGCGTTATCTGGGCGAGGACTATGCCGGCGAGACCAAGGTCGAGTATCTGGCCAACGACAAGGAAGCCGGGCGCGACCGCTATTCGATTGCTTCGACCCACATCCAGCGGTTTTCGCCGAACCTGACGTTTTCCTGGAACTACAACAAGGTTTCGGACGATAACTATTTCACCGACTTCAGCCAGAATCTCGGCACGATTTCCAACAATCAGGTGCCGAGTGCGCAGCGCTTGCTGGCGCGCGAAGCTAGCGTGAATTACGCGGCCAACGACTGGAGCGCCACCGCGCGGGTATCGAATTACCAGTTGCTGCAGGATGTCGCTGCGCCGATCATCCGGCCATATGAACGCCTGCCGCAATTGTCGTTCAGAACCTGGCGCCATGACGTCAATGGTTTCGACTGGTCGGTCGATTCCGAATTCAACCGTTTCTGGTTGCCGGCTGTCGATCTGGACGGGCGGCCGAACGGCGATCGGCTGGTGATCAAGCCGCAGGTGTCATATCCGATCATTGGCGCCGGCTATTTCATCAAACCGAAGTTCTCGATGCAGATGGCGCAGTA
>JAYFNP010000334.1:0-3158 GCA_034933385.1 Burkholderiaceae bacterium
CTGGGGGCCGCGCGAACGGCTGGTCAGCGGTGCATTGCGCCGGCTTAGCCTGGCCACACTGCAGGCAGCGCAACGGGAAACAGCGCAAATCGACAAAATGGTCAAAGGTTTGCGTGCCGAAAAGCATGCCGGCGACGCCTGGGATGCACTGTTGCAGCTCGGGCTTCGGGTAGCACGCAGCTAACATCGCCAGCATCGATTCAGCGTATAATTTCGCGCCAATCCCAACCCGAAGCGCACGTCAATGACGGCACGGGTTTTGTTAACAGTTCCGTCCGTTGCAACCAGAAAGGTCGCCGTGAGCATTTCCGACACCACAGAATCGCTGAGCTTGAACGCGCCGATCACGCACAGTGCCGAAACATGCTATGACGATGGTATCGATCCGGGATCGTGCTGTGCACAATGGATGCCGCCGGCCAGCTATCGTCTGTATCTGAAATTTGTGCTGGCGATTTCACTCGTGTTCGGCGGCGGTTCGTTTGGCGTTTACCTGCTGTGCGAATATCTGGCCCGATAAGTGGCCGAACGGTTCCGCCGATCGCTAACGAAACGGTTAACAGCGGATTTATCTGTCGCTTGTCCTGCCAGAAGCTGATAAGGCCAAACCACGCACGACTATGGGAGCGGCGGCGGCCGGAAACTGGTTATAATTTCAATGCTGTGTGTTGTGGCGCCCCGTCTCCGACCCCAACCCCGCCGGCCGAAGCCCGATTCTGGCTTCCGGCCGTTCGCTGATTGCTTCTTAAAAAGAGGTCGCTCATGAATACTTCAGATACGGTTGAATCGCCGATCATCAACGGCCCGATTGTGAACAGCCCGATTCTCACTGCTGTTGAGTCGGAAGTCCCGGACGACTTCAACCCTTGCTGCGCGGCTGGCATGCCGGCAGGCAACCGGATGTTTTATTTCAAATTCGTGTTCATCATGTTTGTCATCCTCGGAGGCGGGCTGTATGGGTTGTACAAGTTTGGCGCCAGTATGGGCTGGTTCGGTTGAACCGTCGGTACGCCCAGACATTCGATTCAACCGAGCGCACAGGATTTTCTGCGGAAAACCTGGTGCGTGATTTATTTTTATCGGGCATGGATTTAAACATGTCGCTTGCCCGAAGCGTTTCGGCAGCAACAAAGATCGCGCCACGTATTTGGCGGCACTTTTATATATTAGTTGACGACTCATCAACCGGTACACTATGGACATCAAGACTTACATGAGCCAAATCGGCCAACAGGCACGCACCGCTTCGCGCGTGATGGCCAGAGCCGACACCCGCACCAAAAACCGCGCGCTGACGCTGATCGCTGCCGCGATCCGGCGCGAGGCCGCGCTGTTGCGTGCGGCAAACGAACAAGATCTGGAAGCCGCCCGCGCCAGCCATCTGGAACCCGCACTGCTCGATCGCCTGACGCTGACCGATCAAGGCATCGAAACGATGGCGACCGGGCTGGAACAGATTGCCGCCTTGCCCGACCCGATCGGCGAAATTTCCAACCTGCGTTTCCGTCCGTCTGGCATTCAGGTCGGCCAGATGCGCGTGCCGCTCGGCGTGATCGGCATCATCTATGAAGCGCGGCCGAACGTTACCGTCGATGCTGCCGGCCTGTGCATCAAAAGTGGTAATGCCACCATCCTGCGCGGCGGGTCGGAAGCGATTCACTGCAACCAGGCGCTGGCGAAACTGGTGCGCGAGGGGCTGGCCAGCGCCGGCTTGCCGGAACAGGCGGTGCAGGTGATCGACACCACTGACCGCGCCGCGGTCGGCGCGCTGGTCACGATGCCGGAATATGTCGACGTGATCGTGCCACGCGGCGGCAGAGGGCTGATCGAACGGCTGATGCAGGAATCGAAAGTGCCAATGATCAAGCACCTGGACGGCATCTGCCACGTGTACATCGACGACCAGGCCGACCTCGACAAGGCGATCAAGATCTGTTTCAACGCGAAATGCCAGCGCTACGGCACCTGCAATACGATGGAGACGCTGCTGGTCGCAAAAAGCGTGGCGTCGACCGTATTGCCGAAACTGGCGACGCTGTATGCGACGGAAAACCTAGAACTGCGCTGCGACGACGCCAGCCGCCGGATTCTGGCCAGCTATCCGTTCCTGAAAGCGGCGACCGAAGAAGACTGGCGCACCGAATATCTGGCGCCGATTCTGGCGGTACGCATGGTCGATGGCATCGATCAGGCGATCGAGCACATCAACCGCTATTCGTCGCAACACACCGATTCGATCGTCACCGAAGATTACAGCCGTGCGTTGCGCTTCTTGCGCGAAGTCGATTCGGCATCGGTGATGGTGAATGCCTCGACGCGCTTCGCCGACGGCTTCGAATATGGCCTCGGCGCCGAGATCGGCATTTCGAACGACAAACTGCACGCCCGCGGCCCGGTCGGGCTGGAAGGGTTGACCTCAATGAAATACGTCGTGCTTGGGCATGGCGAAGTACGCCAATAAAATCGGGCGGTAGTCGGCAAAAATCGGGGCAGTCATCGAAATGGCGCAAGCGATATTCGACCGCTGGCTCCAGTTTTCCCGCTGCCCCGAATTTTCAGACATGGAATTTCTGAATTCCTTAACACCAACGGACAAAGGGTACCCCAATGAATAAAAACTTTTCCTATTTCTGCCCCTGCCCGCGCGGCCTCGAAGCGGCGCTGACGGAAGAACTCGGCGAAATCGCACAGCAAAGCAAGACGCTGAAAATCCATAATCAGGTTCCGGGCGGCGTGCATTGTTCCGGCCTGTTGCCGGATGCGTGGCGCATCAACCTGCATTCGCGCATCGCCTCGCGCGTGCTGTTGCGTATCGCCCAAGGCAGCTATACCAACGAAAACGACATCTACGATCTGGCGCAAGCGCAAAAATGGGAAGACTGGTTCGATGTCGAACACACCATTCGCGTCGACCTGACCGCGATCAAATCGCCGCTCAAAAGCCTGGAATTCGCGACGCTGAAAATCAAGGATGGCGCGTGCGACCATTTCCGTGAACTGTTCGGCAAACGACCGTCAGTCAACACCAAAATGCCGGACATGCGCCTCTATGGCTTTCTCGATGCACACACCTTTACGCTGTATCTCGACACTACTGGCGATGCGCTGTTCAAGCGCGGCTGGCGCGAAGAAAAGGGCGATGCGCCGTGGCGCGAAAA
>JAYFNP010000335.1:0-2641 GCA_034933385.1 Burkholderiaceae bacterium
CGCGCGCTGCCGAACCGCGGGATGAACAGCCGTTCGACCCGGTACGCTGGCATGCCGATCACGTCGTGCTGGCACGTTCACCCCTGCCCGGAGAGAAGCCGTTCTATCAGTTGCTGGCTGCCCGAAAAATCACCGAACCGACACTATTTTGACGGGGTATCGGTCAAAATATCGCCGTATGGCCAAGTCTTCCGCAACTGTTTTTAAATGCTCCCCCTAGTATTTTTCGGGCACGAAAACCGCCGTTTCAGGCTCGAAACGGTTAGCCTGCCAGCTTGCGCAGCACGTGCGCCGCTGCCGTCAGCCCGAAACTGGCGGTGACTACCATCGACGAACCGAAGCCGGCACAGTTCAACCCGGTCACACCGGCGCGTTCGTCGGCATCGAGTGAACAGGCTTCGCCACTTTCCGGATACTTCAGCGGCTCCATCGAAAACACGGCGTCGATGCCGAACTTGTTTTTCGTGCCGCGCGGGAAACCGTACTGGGTACGCAAACGCTTCCGGACTTTCGCCAGCAGCGGCTCCTGTTCGGTGCGACACAAATCGCAAATCTCGATCCGCGTCGGGTCGGCTTGTCCACCGGCGCCGCCGATGGTTACCAGCGGGATGCCATGCCCGCGGCAGTAGGCAATCAGCGCCGTCTTCGCCCCGACGCTGTCGATCGCGTCGATCACATAGTCGTAACGCGGCGCGCCAATCAGCGCATCAAGGTTGTCTGGCGTGACGAAATCCTCGATCGGGTTGACCCGGCACTCCGGATTGATCTGTGCAATCCGCTCGGCCAACGCCAGTACTTTCGCCTTGCCCAGCGTCTCGTCCAGCGCCTGGATCTGGCGGTTGATGTTCGATTCGGCGACGTTATCCAGATCGATCAGCGTCAATTGCCCGATTGCGCTACGCGCCAGAGCCTCGACCACCCACGAGCCGACACCACCGACGCCAATCACACAAACATGTGCGGCACGAAAACGTTCTAGCGCAGCGCGTCCATACAGGCGCGCGATCCCGCCGAAGCGACGCGCGAAATCGGCGTCATTCTGCGTTGTTTGTTCCGAAGAAATAGTGGTATTCATGCCGTCATTGTAGCGGACGACGCACGCCGCATCGCGCCACCGTCCGGAACCGTTTTAAGGAAGCGCCACGCCATATGCAATTTCCCCCATATATCGCATGACGTAAAAAAAATACAATGTACTGACAGTTTTGCCGCCAAAGGCGCCATGACGTCATTTTCACGCTTGGCTGCAGCCGTTTTCCTTTATCGCGCCACAACATTTGGTGTAAGATAAATTGACTCGAAATGGGATTTAGAACGGCTGAATTCGCAGTTGAAACACCTAAGGAATTTATGATCCGCATGCTTTCCAGTTACGCGAAAATGGCAACCCGGTTTTGCCGAAAATACCGCACACTGCATGCGGCGCCGACTGCGCACTACCATTCCTGCCCAGCAATGCTGTCAGAACCGTTTTTGCAGGAAACCCGCCGGTTGCCACGTGCAATGCACGCGTCCTGTTCACGATAAAGAAACAACGAAGAACCCAAGGCCACAATGTCGATCACCGATCTACGCAGAGAATATACGCAAGCCAGCCTGTCGGATGCCAACCTGCTGGCCGATCCGATCGAAGTTTTTTCGTTGTGGTTTGATGAAGCATACAAGGCCCAGATCTTCGAACCGAACATCATGAGCGTATCGACGGTCGGCGAGGATGGCCGTCCGTCCTCGCGTGTAATGCTGCTCAATGGGCACGATTCCCGCGGATTCGCCTGGTTCAACAGCTATAACAGCCGCAAGGGGCAGGAACTGAAGGCAAACCCGTTTGCGGCAATACTGTTTTTCTGGCCGGAACTCGAACGCCAAATCCGCATCGAAGGTCCGGTCGAACGCGTCAGCGACGAGGAAAACGACGCCTATTTTTACAGCCGGCCGTTGCATAGCCGGCTGAGCGCGGTCGCCTCTGCACAAAGCAAGCCGGTACAGAGCCGCGAGGAAATGGAGTCTCACCTAGCCGAAGTGACTGCGCAATATGGCGACAACCCGCCGCGCCCTGCTTCGTGGGGCGGTTACCGGCTGGTTCCCGATCGAATTGAATTCTGGCAGGGGCGGCGTTCGCGCTTCCATGACCGCATCCTGTTCACGCGACAACCAGATGGAAGCTGGCAACACCAAAGGCTGCAACCGTAACAATCTCTTCCGCTTGATCAGTTCAAACTGTTTCGGTTGTCTGTTTTGAAGTATCGGTTCACACTCACGGAGGAAAATCGTGGTTTGGGAGAAGAAACTGACAAATTGGGTGGATGGTATCCGTAATTCGGCCGCACTCCCCCTGCGACTCGAACTGTGGAATGGCAAGCACTATGATTTCAGCAACGAGCCACCAAACGTAACCGTCAAGGTTCCGGGCATTTCATCTTTAAGTTACCTGCTAACCCCTTCGCTATCCAACCTCGGCACGGCCTATGTTGAAGGGAAACTCGACGTCCAGGGCAAGTTGACCGACATCATCAATCTGGCGCACGGCCTTGCACATCGTTCTTTGGCGCCTGAAGGCACCATGGGACGCATTTTCCGAGCCTTCACGCACACCAAGGAAAAGGATTCCGAAGCGATCCAGTATCACTATGACGTTTCCAAC
>JAYFNP010000336.1:0-3230 GCA_034933385.1 Burkholderiaceae bacterium
CATCCTGGAAATCCCGCTCGATTTGCGTCCACACCTGCGCGGGATGGCAGTTCATCGACATCATGGTTTGCTCGCATGACACGCCCGTATGCGGGGCGCTATCCATCTGGAGCATCAGGGACGCCAGAAACGCCAGCGTCGTCAAACTCGATACCGTCAGCAGCACCAAGGGTGCAACCCACAACTCCAGCAGTTGAGGAGGGGAGCTGACGAAACGCGCCAGCAGAACCGGCCCCAACAACGCAAACAACACTAGAGCGATCAGCTTCCACATCGTGGAAGCGCCATCGTCGATGTGCTCGGCGTTGCGGTCATGCCGGAACAAGGAAAGCACTGACAATCCGGCCAGCGGCAGGTAAAACCACGACACCAGACCGCCGTGCGCTGTTCCGGCAAACATGAATATCGACAGCATCAGCGACAAAAAGACGCACATCATCGCCAGCAGGCCGTGGAAATGATGAACCGCCGCGGACTGGATGGGAATAGGGGAGGCAATCAGCGGCCGCACGAGCGAAGACAGCAAGCCGTTCAGCGGTCCTTTGGGTTCGGGGAAGCTGAGAGCGCGCTGGCGCAGCGTGGCGGCCAGATCGTCCGAACCCGCGCCGACATGCCCGTTATCCTTGGATTGCTGCTCAGCCAGACCAAGCGGGTAGCCGCGCCCGAGGAAGAAACGGAATTGGGAAAACGCCCGCCACAGATATCGGGCGCCCAGCGCCAGCAGGGCAATGCCGAGCAGAACGGCAGCTACGGCTGGGCCGTCCTGACGGGCGCGGATGAAACCGGCGACAGTCAGCATGATGTAAACACCGCCCAAAACCAGTGTTGCGGCGGCCATCAGCAGGAAGATGTTTTCGGTGCGGAAGGGGTTGGGGAAATCGTTTAAATAGGTATCTCCCGGGTTGTATTTAAAGGTCATAAACAGGTTCTCCGAAAAGTGATGAAGTACCTGTCCATGAAAACATGCAGCATCGCCGAGGCAAGTCGGATTTCGGCGAATTCCAAGCTTTGAGGGTATTGTGTTTAACGGCAGATATCCGAGTGGATCAGTCGGTTGCGTCGACTACTCAAGGACAGCAGTTCGGCCAAACCTGCCTCTCGATTGCTTTCTTGCGTGGGTCAGCTATGCGAAAGCTAACGGTCTCTCAGCGTGGCCGTAAGTCGAACGTGGCGGTAGTACATCTTCGACAATTCAAAAAAATGCCTGCCCAACTCGGACTGGGCAGGCTAAATGCTATCGGTACAACTATTGAAGGAATTCAATTACCTGATTACACGTTTCACGGCCCTGCACTTCTATACAACTTTTTAATCCGCTAGAACCATAACCGCATCAGCTTCCACAAGGCCACCCCGCGGCAAGCCGGCGACCTGCACAGCAGATCGTGCGGGATAAGGTTCAAAAAAATACTCTCCCATAATTTTGTTCAATTCTGCAAAATCCGCCATATCGGTCAAGAACACACCTAGTCGAACGATATCGCCCAAATCACCGCCACCCGCCTGACATACAGCGCGCAGATTGCAAAACATCTGGTGCGCCTGTGCTGAGAACCCATTCAGCAACTCACCATTTGTTGGTGAAATACCAAGTTGACCTGACAGATAAACGGTATTTTCGACCTTGATTCCCTGAGAGTAGGTTCCGACCGCCTTGGGTGCTTGTTCAGTATGCACTACCTTCCTGCCCATGATGCTTCTCCTGTCTGATGCTAATACCGATTTGTGTTCCCCGGCCCACATCAGTATCTGTCATATGCTAATAACATGGTACACTACTTTCGATACAGTCACCTATCCAAATATGTTGATATGCGAATTTGCTTCTCTATTCAAAATGAGTTGTCCGAAGGTCTGAAGCTGACAGATCACTTTGGTGAATCAGATCGTTTCGTTATTTTCGATACCCACCTCAATGCCTATAGGACGCATACCAGCGATCCGGCCTTGTGCCGTGGCCTTTGTCGTTGCCATCTGCCGGCACTACCACAACGAGTCTTCGATGCGGTCATATGCCGAAGTATCGGTGCGCGCGCTTTCGCGTTGCTTCGCCGTAACCAGATTGACGTATTCCTTACGAAGGAAAGTAAAGTAAAGAAAGCGTTAGATGTTTGGGAGGCAAAAAACTTGCGTCCTGCGGAGCAGGGAGTTTGCCGCCCTGAATTTGTCGCGATCCGTAATGAGCAACGACGTACGAGGGAATCATAATGGCTCGCCCTCGCAAACATTGCTTTATCTCTTGCGAAGTCAATGCGACCTATTTCAAGCCGCAAGGTGTGCCCATGCGACATTTGGAAGAAGTTGTTCTAGACATGGATGAAGTCGAAGCAGTTCGCCTCGCAGACATCGAAGATATGTACCACGCTGATGCCGCATTGAAAATGGGTGTCTCTCGCCCGACATTCGGCAATATCATCGCCCGTGCTCACAAGAAAATAGCAACTGCGCTACTAGAGGGAAAAGCACTGCGCATCAGCGCTGATAAACAAAATTTCCGCCTTGCACATTTAGTTGATACGAATAACAGCAGTACGTTTTCTGAAAGAGAATCCATGAAACCTGAAATTGATGTTGTCGATGGCATTGAGCAGTCATTAGAAAATTCAACCGAATCCATCTGCGGTTGTAGTCAAAAAGCTGAGAATGCAGTGCATGAGTGCTGCGGCGGTGCAAATCACGAACATGGTCCTGGCCAAGGACACGGGAAGGGGGGCGGTTGCCGCGGCGGCGGTGGGCGTGGGCAATGTGGCCGAGCTGGCTAACTTTATTTTTACAGAAGGAATCAGCTGGCAGGGTTAAGCACACTTCCCATTTCTAGATTCTGCGCTATACTTAAGCTAATTATATAATGTAATTATCGTAATTAAGGAGGCAATATGAAGCTAAAATTAAATGACGGGGGCTGGAGCCCCTACCTTGCAGGCGGCCTGGTCGGGGTTCTGGCTGTTGTTTCAGCGTATGCCACCACGGTCTGGATGGGCAAGACCAACTTCCTCGGGGCGTCAACCACCTTCGTACGCGCTGCCGGTTTTGTCGAGCAGTTCTTTTCCGCTCCACACGTCGCCAGCAACCTGTATTTCATCAAGGAAAAAGTCGCGCTTGACTGGCAATTCCTGTTGATCATCGGCATCTTCATCGGTGCGCTGATTTCCTCACTGACGGACAAGAGCTTCAAGCTGGAAAGCGTGCCGCCCGCATGGGCAGAGCGTTTTGGCCCGTCTATCAGCAAA
>JAYFNP010000337.1:0-13700 GCA_034933385.1 Burkholderiaceae bacterium
CTGGTAAAGACGGCGTTTTATGCATCCGATCCGAACCTCGGACGGATTCTGGCGGCGATCGGTTACGCTGGTATTGCCGATCTGGATGTCGGCAAGCTGAACCTGTATCTCGACGACGTTTGGGTCGCAAAGGATGGCGGACGCAACCCTGATTACCGGGAAGAGGATGGACAGCGCGTGATGAAGCAGAGCGAGATTACCGTGCGCGTCAGCCTGGCGCGTGGCGACGCTACGGCGACGATCTGGACCTGCGATCTGTCGCACGAATATGTGTCGATCAACGCCGACTACCGTTCGTAATTCCAGCCGCAGCCTGCCCGTAACTTTGTTGACTTCGCCTGATCGTACTCGTCTTACTGTCTGCGGCTTGTCGCCGCGTCACGTTCAACCTGAGGCTGGAATATGACCCCATTGGAACAATTCCTCGCTCGCGCCGAAGCGATGCTGGCGCGGCTGGAGACGATCTTGCCGCCGGTTGCGCCGGAGGTGGATTGGGATGCCTCGCCGGCCTTTCGCTGGCGCCGCCGCCGCGGGCAGGGTGCTGGTGGCTATTTGCAGCCGATCGCTTACCGCTCGGCGATTGCGCTCGACGACCTGTTCCATGTCGACGCGCAAAAGCGTCAACTCGAACAGAATACCCGGCAATTCCTCGAAGGCCGTCCGGCGAACAATGTGCTGTTGACCGGTGCGCGCGGCACCGGCAAATCGTCGCTGATCAAGGCCTGCCTGAACTGCTTTGCAGGCAAAGGCTTGCGGCTGATCGAAGTCGACAAGAGCGACTTGCCGGATTTGATGGATATTGTCGATTTGGTCGCCAATCGGCCGGAACGCTTCATCGTGTATTGCGATGACCTGTCGTTCGAGGAGGGCGACAGCGGCTACAAGGCATTGAAGGTCGCGCTCGACGGCAGCGTCGCCACGCAATCGAACAATGTGCTGATTTACGCAACCTCGAACCGGCGGCACCTGTTGCCGGAAAAAATGTCTGACAATCGGGCGGCGACGCGCGGCGACGACGGCGAGATCCATCCCGGAGAAACCATCGAGGAAAAAATTTCGCTGTCCGAGCGTTTCGGCATCTGGCTGTCGTTTTACCCGTTTTCGCAAGACCAGTACTTGGCGATCGTCGCTCATTGGCTGGGATCATTCGGTTGCGATGCCGCGCAAATCGAGCAGGCGCAGGCCGATGCGCTGCGCTGGGCGCTGCAACGCGGGTCACGCTCCGGCCGCGTTGCCTGGCAATTCGCCAAAGACCATGCAGGCCGGTTGATATAAGAATTTTGCGGGGTATACGATAAAATATATCGTCCGGGCCAGTATTATTAATGTGGTTTAAAAATACACCTGCCAGTATATTTCAGGCTGGTTGGCGCTACAAAAGCGTTTTTCACTCTTCCGCGCCAGCACCTCTTCGTTGCATTAGCCGGTTGCAGCAGTTTTTGGCGTAAATACGTCATGCTTGAGCAAACGCAAGTTGACGGTACGGTTCTTGCGTAAAGTGTTTCCATCCCCATGTTGGCTGGAGGAGAATCTTTTGCTGGAGGCCGCCATGTTGATGTCGAACCAAATCAACCGTTACGCGCATCAATTGCTTGATGCACGCAGCGACGCGCGCCTGATTGCGCCGCTGTCGTCCAGCATAGAGTTGAAGGAAGACGATGCATACAGCATTGCGCGACGCATTCATGATGTCCGGGTTGCCGAAGGCGAGGTGCCGGCAGGGCGCAAGATCGGTTTCGTCAACCGCACAATCTGGCCGAAAAATGCGCAACAGCCAACGGTGCACGCACCCATTTGGGCGCCACTATTTGGTGACACGATCGTGTACGCCGAAGACAATGCGGTGGTCGTCAGTCTCAAAGGGTTGCTGCAACCGCGCATCGAGCCGGAAATCGTGTTCCGCCTTGGCAAGACGCCGGCAGTCAACTGCACGCTGGAAGAATTGGCCGATTGTATCGAGTGGATGGCGCATGGGGTTGAAATCGACTCATGCCCGTTTCCGGAGTGGAAATTCAAGACGGCCGATGCGATTGCGGCGTATGGCTTGCACGGGAAGTTGATCGTCGGCGAACCGCGCGTGGTGTCGGCTCAGACCCGGCAACATCTCTCGACGATGATGATGGGCGTCAGCGTTTCGGTAGCGTGCGATGGCGCTTTGCG
Organism: Burkholderiaceae bacterium; assembly: GCA_034933385.1. Classification (GTDB taxonomy): domain Bacteria; phylum Pseudomonadota; class Gammaproteobacteria; order Burkholderiales; family Burkholderiaceae_D; genus QZKY01. The sequence continues at coordinate 2,161 of JAYFNP010000337.1, forward strand.
CGCAGCCGGCTTTGGCAGCGATATCCTGAACAGTCCGCTGCACGCGCTGTGGCATTTGCACCAGATGCTGGGCAACCAGACCCGCTTCGGGCCGCTGGAAGCCGGAGAAATCATAACCACCGGCTCCTGGGCGGACGCGCAGTCGGTAGCGCCGAATCAGATCTGGCAAACCGCTTTTTCCGGCATTGCGCTGCCTGGCTTGACGATAGAATTGACCGAATGAAACAGGGCCGGCGCGGTTTGGCCGCGTCAGCCCCGGATGATTGGTTGCCGGGAATTACGATTTTTTCGGGCGTTGCGCGTTTTCCAGACCGTTGAGATCGATCGCCGACATCATCGATCGCAAGGCGTCGATATTGGCCTGCTGGCTCTTGAGTTCAACGACAATGCCATTTTTCAAAATGACCTTCATTGCGGCACGACTACCGTCTTTGTCATATTCCTGATGCAGAGTCCGACCGTTTTCCTGCCAGGTTTTTTCCGCGCTGCTTGCTGTTTCCTTTTCGCCGGAGACCAGAGATCCGCCCATGCGTACCAGCCCGTTCATGCCGCCAAAATCGGAAACCGTCAGAAAGGCCATCTGATTGCCGGCACGATAGTCGGCGCTGGCCGTCGTCGAAACAATTCCCATTGCATTGCCCGCATGCACTTCGAATGACACGCGCTTGAATGCCTGGATCTGTGGGAGCAGGTAGGGCTTGATGGTCTCCGCCGGTAGCGGCAACAGGTTTGCATCGCCGCCCATTATGCCGGTTGCCGCTGCGGCGACGTCACCAGCGGCTTTCGCCATCGCCGAGGCATCACCGCTCTTTTGCGCTTCCTCCATCCGTTTTTGCGCCTCTTCCATCTTCTTGGTGGCCGCGTCGATTTTCGATGTGTCGATCTTCACTTCACCATCCGGCGTTTTCAACCGTACGAGCGCATCGCCACTGCCTGCGCCGCCCAGCGTATGCGGGTTCGGTGTGATGATTCTGGTGACCAGTGCCATCAGCATGCCGGCGAAAATGCCAACCAGTAAAATGACAATGGTGTACAGCGCCGATTTCCCCGACGGATTTTTCATCAGCACAGGCAAACCGAGATAAATCAGGTAAATCGAATACAGCCCGCACAACACGCTCAGGATACTCATGACCGGCAGGATGCCGAATACGCCGCCAACCATTGACGCAGTTGCGCCATATACCGCCAGTTTCAGCGCCTGGATGGGATTTTTTTGCCCGCCAAAAGATGGCGCCAGGACGTTGATGATCAGCGAAAACACGTAAATCATCACCAGGCTCATTACGTATTGCACCACCATGTTGACCAGCCCGGACAGAATCGGGATGCGTAGCGACAGTCCAAAGCCGCCGACTCCAACCAGCGACATGCCAATGAAACTGGACACGGCCGGGATGATCGCCAAGATAAGCAGGTATTTTTTGTACAGCGTGGCGGGAGTGGTTTCTTCGGCCTCGATAACGAGCCAGGTTTCCTTCGGTTTCAGCAGGATGTCCTTGACGCGGTTGATGATGCTCATGGCAGGCTTTCTTGGGTATGGAACGGGTTTTACTGCAAACACGGCGTCAGCTACAGGCTGGCGCTGGCTGGGGAACTCGCAGGAAGTCTAACATCCGGCGGAGTCAGTTTCACGCCGATCGTATTTGTTTTGTGCAATTTGCAACACAAAAAGTGTATCGAGTTGTTTCTTCGGGTGCCGTGTTTCAATACGTGACATACTTTCCCTACACGGCGAACGCCCGTGCATGCTGCTTACTCTCGCTATGCCTATCTGCAAGGAACCCGATGATGACCCTGTTTCTTATTGCGTGTTCGGTACTCGTTTTTTTCATATTGTCGGGTTTTCGCGTGGCCAATCAGTATCAGAGCGCCGTCGTCTTCCGGCTCGGCAGATTGCAGGGTACGCGCGGTCCTGGGCTGATCATGGACAACCTGGCCGGGCTGGAACTGCGCCGGATGCAGATGGTGACCGAAGTCGGCGCCGAACAGAACACCACCACTATCGTGATGATGCCAAGCGAATTCGTGTCGATGGCCAAGGGCATTGCGGACTGGACGGCGAAACAGGCAAACAAGCAGTCCTGATCAGTGCCCGCCGCTGTTTGGCGAACCACAAAAAACGGGAGCCGCGCTCCCGTTTTTCCATTACGCCGACGCCAGCTTCGCGTCCTGTTCCTTCAGCTTTTCCAGCGTATCGCTGAAATTCGCCAGACGTTCGCGCATCTGCGCCACCACCTTTTCCGGCGCCTTGGCGACAAAACTCTGATTGCCAAGCTGGTGGCTGACCTTGTCGATCTCGCCCTGCACCTTCGCCATTTCCTTCGCCAGACGCGCGCGCTCGGCTGCAATGTCGATCTCGACCTTCAGCATCAGCTTCGCATCGCCGACTATCGATACCGGCGCCGGCGACGATGGCAGCTTGTCCACAATCTGCACTTCGGACAGGCGCGCCAAGGCTTCCAGCGAGGCTGCAAAGGTGCTGGCGCGTTCGGCATCCGGCGATTCGACAATCAGCGGCACTTTTAGTGCCGGCGACAGGTTCATCTCGCCGCGCAGCGCACGGCAGGCATCGGTCATGGCTTTGAACTGCGCCATCCATGCGTCGGCTTCCGCATCGATTTTGCTGATGTTCGGCAGCGGGTATTCCTGCACCATGATGCTGTCGTCAGCTTTTGGCGCGCGGTCGGTCAGCGGCGCGACCGTCTGCCACAGCGCTTCGGTCACGAACGGAATCACCGGATGGGCCAGTCGCAGTGTTGCTTCGAGGATGCGCAGCAGTGTCCTGCGTGTCGCGCGTTGCTGGGCTTCATTGCCATTCTGTAACTGTACTTTGGCGATTTCGACATACCAGTCGCAATATTCATCCCAGATGAACTGGTACAGTGCGTTGGCGACATTGTCCAGCCGGTATTCGGCAAACCCTTTTTCGACTTCGGTGGCGACGCGGTTGAATTCGGACACGATCCAGCGGTCGGCCTGCGAGAACGCGCGATCTTGCGGGCCGCAGGTGCAGGCGTCGAAACCGCAATCGTGGCCTTCGACATTCATCATCACGAAACGGGTCGCGTTCCACAATTTGTTGCAGAAATTGCGGTAACCTTCGCAGCGCTTGCTGTCGAAATTGATGTTGCGCCCCAGCGTTGCCAGCGCCGCAAAGGTGAAGCGCAATGCATCGGCGCCGTAACCGGGGATGCCAGTCGGGAATTCCTTTTCGGTTGCCTTGCGCACCGCTGGCGCGGTTTCCGGCTTGCGCAAGCCGGTGGTGCGCTTGTCCAGCAGCGGCGACAGTTCGATGCCGTCGATCAGATCGACCGGATCGAGCACGTTGCCTTCGCTCTTGCTCATTTTCTTGCCTTGCGAGTCGCGCACCAGCCCATGAATGTAAACATGGCGGAATGGCACCTTGCCGGTGAAGTGCTTGGTCATCATGATCATCCGGGCGACCCAGAAAAAGATGATGTCGAAGCCGGTGACCAGTACCGATGACGGCAGGAACAGGTCCTGGTCGACGGTTTTGTCTGGCCAGCCGAGCGTCGAGAATGGCACCAGCGCGGACGAATACCAGGTGTCCAGCACGTCTTCATCGCGCGTCAGCGTGCCGGAGTAACCGGCCGCTGTTGCTTTGGCGCGCGCGTCGGGCTCGTTCCTGGCGACAAAAATTTCGCCATTTTCGCCGTACCAGGCCGGAATCTGGTGACCCCACCACAACTGGCGCGAGATGCACCAGTCCTGGATGTTCTTCATCCATTGGTTGTAGGTATTGACCCATTGTTCAGGCACGAATTTCACATCGCCGGATTCGACTGCATCGATGCCCTTTTGCGCAATGCTCTTGCCGTCGGCGCCAGTTTTGGTCATCGCGACGAACCACTGGTCGGTCAGCATCGGCTCGACAATCTGGCCGGTACGGCCGCAACGCGGCACCATCAGTTTGTGCGGTTCGATCTTGACCAGCAGGCCTTGTGCGTCGAGATCGGCAACGATCTGCTTGCGGGCGGCGAAGCGATCCATGCCTTGATACGCGGCGGGCGCATTTTCGTTGATTTTCGCATCCAGCGTGAAGATGTTGATTTGCGGCAGGCTGTGGCGCTGACCGACCTGATAGTCGTTGAAGTCGTGCGCCGGCGTGATTTTGACGCAGCCAGTGCCGAATTCCTTGTCGACGTAATCGTCGGCGATGATCGGAATCTCGCGGTCGCACAATGGCAGTCTGACCATCTTGCCGATCAGGTGCTGATAACGTTCGTCGGTCGGATCGACCGCTACCGCGGTATCGCCCAGCATGGTTTCCGGACGGGTGGTCGCGACCGTCAGCGTGCCGGAACCATCGGCCAGCGGGTAACGGATATGCCACATCGAGCCGTTTTCTTCTTCGCTCTCGACTTCAAGGTCGGACACGGCGGATTTCAGCACCGGATCCCAGTTGACCAGTCGCTTGCCGCGGTAAATCAGGCCTTCTTCATACAAGCGCACGAAGGTTTCGGTGACCACCTTGGACAGGCCCTCGTCCATCGTGAAGTATTCGTTATCCCAACTGACGCTGTCGCCCATGTGGCGCATCTGGCGCGTAATGGTGGCGCCGGAGGCGGCTTTCCATTCCCACACTTTGTCCAGAAATTGCTGACGTCCCAGGTCGATGCGGTTCTGACCGGCGGCTTCCAGTTGGCGCTCGACCACGATCTGTGTTGCAATACCGGCATGGTCGGTACCTGGTACCCACAGCGTGTTGAAACCGCACATCCGGTGGTAGCGTGTCAGCGCATCCATGATGGTCTGGTTGAATGCGTGCCCCATGTGCAGCGTGCCGGTGACATTCGGCGGTGGCAACTGGATGCAGAACGAGGGCTTGCCCGTATCCTTCGTGGGCGCGAAATATCCGCGCTTTTCCCATTCGGTGCGCCAGTATTTCTCGATCTCGGATGGTTCGTATGACTTGGCTAATTCCATGTTCTCAATAGTGTTTTGCGAAACTAGCCATTATACGGGCGAAAGATGCCTGAAAACAGCCGTTTACGCGCGATTGGCGGTTAAAACCCACTCAAAAACAGGGGGTTTCCGCGTATAATCAACAAGTTTGTATTATTATGCTGTCACAAGCGCTAGGGGTTCTGGCAAAACATCGCCGGGCGAGATTACACCCTCTGAACCTGATCTGGGTAATGCCAGCGAAGGGAAGCACTCAAGTACTGCGGCTCAAATAGGGCTGCACACCTCGGGGTTCCTTTGCTGGCTTACTGAAATTGCAAAGGAATCACCATGAATGCCAATCCGAAATTTCTGTCCGCCACAGCCACCGTTGACGAGGCTGCGGTCAAGCCCTTGCCGAATTCACGCAAGGTTTATGTGACGGGTTCCCGTCCGGACATCCGCGTGCCGATGCGCGAAATCACGCTGACCGACACGCCGGTCGCATTCGGTGCCGAAAAGAATCCGCCGATTTACGTATATGACACGTCCGGTCCGTACACCGACCCGGACGCGAAGATCGACATTCGATCTGGTCTGGAACCCTTTCGCCTGCCGTGGATTCTGGAGCGAAACGATACTGATGAACTGCCGGGCCCGACGTCTGAATACGGTCAGGCACGCCTGAACGATCCGGAATTGCAGGAATTGCTTTTTAACCTGAAACGCAAGCCGCGCCGCGCGATGAAGGGCAAGCAAATCACGCAGATGTATTACGCGAAGCAGGGCATCATTACGCCGGAAATGGAATATATTGCGATCCGCGAAAACCTGCGCCGCCAGGAATACATCGCAAGCCTGAAGGCGACCGGACCCTGTGGCGAAAAAATGGCCAAGCTGATGACCCGTCAGCACAAGGGCATGGATTTCGGTGCACGCATCCCTGAAGAGATCACGCCGGAATTCGTGCGCAGCGAAGTGGCTGCCGGTCGGGCGATCATTCCGGCAAATATCAATCATCCGGAAGTCGAGCCGATGATCATCGGCCGCAATTTCCTGGTGAAGATCAATGCAAACATCGGCAACTCGGCGCTGTCTTCCGGTATCAACGAGGAGGTCGAGAAAATGACCTGGGCGATCCGCTGGGGCGGTGACAACGTGATGGATCTGTCCACCGGCAAGCACATCCACGAAACCCGTGAATGGATCGTGCGCAATGCGCCGGTGCCGATCGGTACGGTGCCAATTTATCAGGCGCTGGAAAAGGTCAACGGCATTGCCGAAAACCTGACCTGGGAAATCTTCAAGGACACGCTGATCGAACAGGCGGAACAGGGCGTCGATTATTTCACCATCCATGCCGGCCTGTTGCTGCGCCATGTGCCGCTGACGGCCGAGCGCATGACCGGCATCGTGTCGCGTGGCGGTTCGATCATGGCGAAATGGTGCCTGTCGCATCACACCGAAAGCTTCCTGTACACCCATTTCCGCGAAATCTGTGAAATCCTTGCCGCCTATGACGTGGCGATTTCGCTCGGCGACGGCTTGCGTCCTGGTTCGATTTACGATGCCAACGACGACGCCCAGTTCGGCGAGCTGGAAATCCTCGGCGAACTGACCAAGATCGCCTGGGAATACAACGTGCAGGTGCTGATCGAAGGGCCGGGCCATGTGCCGATGCACATGATCAAGGAAAACATGGACAAGCAGCTGGAGCAGTGTTTCGAAGCGCCGTTCTATACGCTCGGACCGCTGGTGACTGACATTGCGCCAGGTTATGACCACATCACTTCGGCCATGGGCGCGGCGATGATCGGCTGGTACGGCACGGCGATGCTGTGCTATGTGACGCCGAAAGAGCATCTCGGCTTGCCGAACAAGGATGACGTCAAGGAAGGCATCATTGTTTACAAATTGGCGGCGCACGCAGCCGATCTGGCGAAGGGCCATCCGGGCGCGCAGATCCGCGACAACGCGATGTCGAAAGCGCGTTTCGAATTCCGCTGGGAAGACCAGTTCAACATCGGTCTCGACCCGGACAAGGCACGCTCTTTCCACGATGCGACGCTGCCGAAGGATTCTGCCAAAGTGGCACACTTCTGCTCGATGTGCGGCCCGAAATTCTGCTCGATGAAAATCACGCAGGAAGTGCGCGATTACGCTGCCAAGAAAGGTGTTTCGGAAATCGAAGCGTTGAAAAAGGGGATGGATGAACGTTCGGTCGAGTTCGTCAAGACCGGTTCCGAGATTTACCACAAGCAGTAATGGGTGGACGGCATGACGATTGAAATCATGTTGAACGGGGAGGCCAAGCGCCTCCCGCAAGGGCACAGCGTGCACGATTTGGTCGACAGCCTTGGCCTGACCGGCAAGGCGCTGGCGGTTGCGGTCAACCGACAGGTGGTGCCGCGCGCGTCGTGGCTGCAGCGTGCGCTGCAGCCGGACGATCGCGTCGAGATCGTGCGTGCGATCGGTGGCGGCTGAACATTCATTTCATGCGGCAACTTTCGATGTGTTCGCGACCTTGCCGTACTGCGGCAGTGTGCCTTGTCATCGATTGCCGTGTGAATTGATCCGGCCGCGGAAAGAATGGAGAGCAAGTCAGTGAATGTCGATTTCACGTTGAACGGAGAAATGTGCAGCTTGCCCAAGGGCAGCACGCTGGCGAAGTTGATCGCTGAACTGGAACTCTCTGGTCAGGCACTGACGGTCAAGGTGAATCGCAGGACCGTGGCGCGCAACGCCTGGCAACAGCTGTTGCAGCCGCAGGATAACGTCGAAATCGGGCTTTCGCTGCCTGGCGCCTGCGTTATTGATTTGCCATATTGAAAATTGAGGGGGTAGCGTAAGTTCGCTCTCCCGCGGGAATGAAGATGAAACAGGGTGCGCGCTTTGCCAGTCCCATCGCGCCTCTTTTTTTGTAGTGACTAAAACTACGTCAACCAAGGAAAAGAAATGAGCTCGCAAGACCATACTTTGACTATTGCAGGAAAGACTTACCGTTCCCGTTTGCTGGTCGGCAGCGGAAAATATGCCAGCCTGGAACAGACGCGCGATGCGACTGAAGCCAGCGGTTCCGAAATCATCACGGTGGCGATTCGGCGCGTGAACATCGGGCAAGACCCGAAGGCGCCAAGCCTGCTGGATTTCGTGCCGCCATCGAAATACACGATTTTGCCGAACACGGCGGGATGCTTCAACGCCGAGGATGCGATTTACACGCTGCAACTGGCGCGCGAACTGCTCGGCGGGCACAAGCTGGTCAAGCTCGAAGTGCTCGGGGATGAGAAATCCCTGTTCCCGAACATGCCGGAAACGCTGAAGGCGGCGAAAGAACTGGTCAAGGACGGGTTCGACGTGATGGTGTACTGCAGCGACGATCCAATTCAGGCAAAGATGCTGGAAGACATCGGCTGCTGCGCCATCATGCCGCTGGCATCGCTGATCGGTTCCGGCATGGGCATCCTGAATCCGTGGAACCTGTCGCTGATCATCGAGCAGACCAAGGTGCCGGTGATCGTTGATGCTGGCGTCGGCACGGCGTCGGACGCGGCGATTGCATTGGAACTCGGTTGTGATGGCGTGTTGATGTATTCCGCGATTGCGCTGGCCAAGGATCCGATCCGCATGGCAACCGCGATGAAAAACGCGGTGCTGGCCGGACGCGATGCGTATCTGGCCGGCCGCATTCCGCGCAAATTCAGCGCTTCGCCGTCATCGCCGATGGCGGGGCGTTTCGTCTGATGCGGGCAGACGCGCTGTGATGACGCGCCGTTGCGTGCTGGTGTTTGCCGGCCTCGACCCGAGCGGTGGTGCCGGCATTTCGGCCGACATCGAAGCGATTGGCGCGATTGGTGCGCATGCGCTGCCGATCATCACCGCGTTGACGGTGCAGGACAACGATCGCGTGTTTGCGGTCAATCCGGTTGATGCCGGCATTCTTCGTCATCAGGCGCAGGTGCTGATCGACAAGATTCCGGTGGCGGCTGTCAAGATCGGCATTGTCGGCAATCGGGCGAACGCCGAAGCGATTGCCGAAATCATCGATACGCTGCGCCAGAAACAGCCGGATCTGCCGGTGGTGCTGGACACGGTGCTGGCCAGTGGCCACGGCGATGCCTTGTCGGATAATGATCCGGCGCAGGCGCTGGTGCCGCTGATCGGTCTGGCGACGCTGATTGCGCCGAATCTGCCGGAAGCGGCACGCTTGTGCCCGGGGATTGAGGGCACTGACGCGCAGGCGCAGCAGTTGTTGCACCTCGGCGCGCGTCATGTGCTGATCAAGGGCGGGCACGGAGCAGCGGAAAGCGATGTCGTCAACCGCTGGTACACGCGCGACGACAGCCATGCGTGGACCTGGCAACGGCTGCCGGGGGAGTTTCATGGCAGCGGTTGCACGCTGGCTTCGGCCGTGGCTGCCTTTCTGGCAAAGGGCCGTTCGGTACGTGCCGCGATCGGTTCGGCGCAACTGTATGCCCATCGCGCGCTGGAGACGGCGTATGCGATCACGGATGGCCAGCGGATACCGCAACGGCATGTCGATCTGCCGGAATGATTTGAGTGGTTGAACGGGATATCCGGAGGCAGCACTTTGCTGCCAGGCGAAATGACTCTGGCACAGAGTCTCGGACATAAAAGGAAAGAAAATGAGAGGTCTTTACATCGTCACTCCCGACTGGGACGACACTGCGAAACTGGTCGACGTGACCGAACAGGCGATCAAAGGCGGCGCAGCCATCGTGCAACACCGCCACAAGACTGCGACGATGGAATTGCGGCGCGAACAGGCGAAAGCGCTGCAGGCGCTGTGCAAGCGCTACCAGGTGCCGTTCATCGTCAACGATTTCGTCGACCTGGCGATGGAACTGGGTACGGACGGCATTCATGTCGGCGAGAGCGACGAAGCGGTCGCGGCAGTGCGCGTCAAAGTCGGCCCGGACATGATCGTCGGTTCGTCCTGCTATGGCGACATGGACCGGGTGCGGGCGGCGCACAAGGCCGGTGCCAGCTATATTGCGCTCGGCGGTTTTTATCCGTCGCGGGTCAAGAAATATCCGGTGACCACCGAACTCGAGATTGTCCGGCAGATGAAACAGGAATTTCCCGATTTGCCGAGCTGTGCGATTGGCGGCATCAACCATGCCAACGCCGTGCCGCTGGTCGAGCGCGGCATCGACATGATCGCAGTGGTCAGCGGCGTGTATTTTGCCGACGATCCGCAAGCCGCGGCGCGCAAATTTGCGCAGATGTACGGCCAATAATTCGGCGCGACCCAGGCGGCCGGTGTCGGTGTGACCAGATTGTCGCCGCCGCCATGACAGGATATGGTGGGGGTATGCAGTCAAAACACTCGGCCTGGCCAGAATTTCTGCGGCCGTTTTGAAATACTGCGCCTAGTATATTTTTGGCCCTATTCAACGTATTTTTCGCCTTGGTCAATGGTTTGCGACACCGTCGGCTATTGCGGCATCCTGACCAGTTCATGCGCAGCAAACTTGCCTGGCCCGAGATCCAGCCCGTCTTCGCGCACAGGTATTGCAAGTGTTTGTCCGTCGAACTCCAGCACGATGGCAAACCCACCGATCTGCGAGGCGACGCGCGAGCCGTCGATATCCCACAGCATCAGCGTGTTGATGTTCATTTCCTGCTTTGGCAGCCCGCGCTTGATTTTCAGCTTGGCCGCGCCCATTTCGAACGCATCGTTTGCCTTGCCGAGAGCGCGGACGGCCACGCGTTGCAGGATGCCATCCGGCGACGCATAGGTCAGCGTGCCGACATGGCGCTTGTGACGTTCCCATGAATTGGCGGGTCCCGCTGCCGTTGACGGCTTGTAACCGATGAAGCGCTTCAACGGTGAATTCGGCACTTCGACCGTGATCAGCCGATCAGCGTATTCCATCAGCAGTTTGCCGGTATCCGGATTGAACAGCCGATGGTTCGTGATGGCGTCGCAGCAGCCGTAGGTAATGGTTTCATAGTAGTCGCAGGACAGCTTGCCCTCGTCGGCCGCTTCCTGTTTCGACCACAGCTTCTTGTTGTTGCCATCCAAGCCCACGCGCCAGGCGACGGCTTCGAGCGACGGCGAATTGCCTTCCCACGGGCCGATTTTCCACACCGAGCGTTGCGCCACGACCACGATTTCGCGCAAGTCTGGGCCGCAACGGTGCCGCGCATTGGCCAGGAATTGGCGCGCATCGATGATGTTGACGCCGTTGTCGGTCAGCTGGATTTTCGAGGGAGCGCTTTGCTGCCAGACTGGCTTGCCGATGGGCAGCGAGCCATCGGCCGGGTATGCGCCGGAAAACGGAACCAACAGCATTCCGAAGACAAGGAAACCGAGTCGTCGCATCATTGTTCTCCTGCGCAGGTTATGCAATCGCATGAAACATCGGCCGGCCCAGGCGGAATGTGCCGCTTGGGCGGATTTCAGGGGATAATCCTAACATCGGCTATCGGCCCCATTGAATATTCATGCGTCAATTACTGCAAAAATGAGCTTGCCCCTGAAATGCGTATCCCATAACAGGTGCGTTTAAGCGGATTTTTTCATCTGTTCCGCCAGCCAGTTTTTCTCGAACTGCATTGGGCTGACATAACCTAGCGTCGAATGCAGTCTTGTCGAATTATAAAAC
>JAYFNP010000338.1:0-5735 GCA_034933385.1 Burkholderiaceae bacterium
CTGGTCGGCAAGGTCGAAGCCGGCCTTCCGGAAGACGATCCGCGCAACCCGGCCGTAATTGCCGACAACGTCGGCGATAACGTCGGCGACTGCGCCGGCATGGCAGCCGACCTGTTCGAAACCTACGTCGTGACGCTGATCGCAACCATGCTGCTCGGCGCGCTGCTGATTACCCACGCCACCACGCAAGCGATCGTTTATCCGCTGCTGCTGGGCGCTGTCTCGATCATCGGTTCGATCATCGGCTGTTCGATGGTCAAGGCCAAACCGGGCAAGAAGATCATGTCGGCGCTGTACACTGGCCTGTGGTGGGCTGCCGGTCTGTCGCTGATCGGCTTTATCATCGTCACCTACTTGGTGATGCCGGCCAACATGTTGTGGCCAATGATCGGCTCGACCATCGTCGGCATCGTGCTGACCGGACTGATGGTGTATATCACCGAGTATTACACTGGCACCGACTTCAAACCGGTGCAGCATATCGCCGAAGCATCGACCACTGGCCACGGCACCAACATCATCGCCGGTCTGGGCGTATCGATGAAATCCACTGCCTATCCGGTACTGGCCGTTTGTGCGGCGATCCTGATTTCCTACAAGCTCGGCGGCCTGTATGGCATCGCCATTGCCGCCACCTCGATGCTGTCGATGGCCGGCATCGTGGTCGCGCTGGACGCCTATGGCCCGATCACCGACAATGCCGGCGGCATCGCCGAAATGGCCGAAATGCCGGAATCGGTGCGCGCCGTCACCGACCCGCTGGACGCGGTCGGCAATACCACCAAGGCCGTCACCAAAGGCTATGCGATCGGCTCGGCCGGTCTGGCCGCGCTGGTACTGTTTGCCGACTACACCCACGCACTGGAATCGGTCGGCCAGAGCACGACCTTCGATCTGTCCGACCCGAAAGTCATCATCGGTCTGATCATCGGCGGGCTGATTCCATATCTGTTCGGCGCGATGGCGATGGAAGCCGTCGGCCGCGCAGCAGGCGCAGTCGTGGTCGAAGTACGTCGCCAGTTCAAGGAAATTCCCGGCATCATGGAAGGCACTGGCAAACCGCAATACGACAAGGCGGTCGACATGCTGACTTCCGCCGCGATCAAGGAAATGATCATTCCGTCGCTGTTGCCTGTCATTGTGCCGATCCTGGTCGGCCTGATCCTCGGCGCTGCCGCGCTCGGCGGCCTGTTGATGGGCACCATCGTCACCGGCCTGTTCGTCGCAATTTCGATGACCACCGGCGGCGGTGCATGGGACAACGCGAAAAAATACATTGAGGATGGCCATTTCGGTGGCAAAGGTTCGGAAGCCCACAAGGCCGCCGTCACTGGCGACACAGTTGGCGACCCGTACAAGGACACCGCTGGCCCGGCCGTCAATCCGCTGATCAAGATCATCAACATCGTCGCACTGCTGATCGTGCCGCTGTTGCCTGCTTCTGGCGTTTCGGCCACGACCGGCTCGCACGCCGTATCGGCGCCGCCGACGGTCGTCGTCGTGCCCGCACCGTCGGCTCCAGCTATTCCTGCTGCCCTGCCGGCAAAATCGGCCAGCGAACCAGCAGTCAAGTAACAGGCTTGTGCAGAAACACAAAAAAAGCAGCTTCGGCTGCTTTTTTTGCGTCATGCCAAAGCGCAACAGCCGGCGGTTTTGACCAGGCGCACCTGTGTCGCCCATTTGCCTGCATGCTGCTTCCCGTGCAACAATTGCATAAATTTCAACTGACTAAAACGGAGGAACATCATGCGCAACAAATTGACTGTCACCGCTCTGGCCGCTGCGGTTGCCCTCTCAGGCTGTACCAACATGACGCAAACGGAACAGGATACGCTTGGCGGTGCCGCTTTGGGTGCCATCGCTGGCGCCGCGATCGGTTCGGCCTCAGGGAATGCCGGACATGGCGCCATCATTGGCGCGGTGGTCGGCGGCACTGCCGGACATATCTGGTCTTCCAGAATGGAAGAGCAGCGGATCGCGATGCAGCGCGCAACGCATGGCACAGGCGTTCAGGTCACGCAGACGGCAGACAACCGGCTGAAGCTGTATATCCCCAGCGACGTATCATTCCAGACCGGCAGAGCGGACATCTCACCGCGTTTTGCCCGCATTCTGGATCGCTTCGCGATGAGCCTGAACTACAACCCCGGAACCTTCGTCACCATCATCGGCCATACCGACAGCAGCGGCTCGGATTCGGTTAACCTGCCGCTATCGCGTGACCGCGCCTTTAGCGTACGGAATTATCTGGTCAGCCGTGGCGTCGACCCAAACCGTTTTGCCGTCGAGGGCCGCGGATCATATGAACCGCTGGTTTCCAATGCCACGCCACGCGGCCGCGCCCGCAACCGGCGCGTCGAAATTTTCGTGGCCGAACCGGCACGCCAATAAAACGCCAGATTGATAGCAAAGAGGCAACCAAAATCCGGGGGTGCGGCGGAATACGCTCCCGGATTCGGCTTACCGACACGGTTAGACAAAATTTCAGGCGGGTATTCCATTGGAAACGAACCCCTGCTATAATCCAAGTCTTTCCCAAAATTGCATCTCATATTACATGACCACTATTCGCCTTAAAGAGAATGAGCCGTTCGAAGTCGCCATGCGCCGCTTCAAGCGCACGATCGAAAAAACCGGTCTGCTGACCGAGTTGCGCGCGCGCGAGTTTTACGAAAAGCCGACTGCCGAGCGCAAGCGCAAGCTGGCCGCTGCAGTGAAGCGCCACTACAAGCGCATCCGCAGCCAGCAATTACCGAAAAAAATGTACTAATTTGTTCGCCGCACCCTGGTTGTGCGGTCAGACTGCAAACCCGCTCTGGACGATCCGCAGCGGGTTTTTGGCATTTTATCTATTCCGATTGGAGGAAGCATGAGCTTGAAGGAACGGATTACCGAAGACATGAAAGCCGCAATGCGCGCCAAGGATACGCAAAAACTTGGCACCATCCGGATGCTGACTGCCGCAATGAAGCAAAAGGAAGTCGACGAACGCATCGAGCTGACCGACGCACATGTCGTGGCGATCATCGAACGGATGATCAAGCAGCGCAAGGATTCGATCTCGCAATTCGAGGCCGGCGGGCGGCAAGATCTGGCCGACAATGAAAAGGCTGAGATGGCGGTTTTGTCCGGATATATGCCGGCCGGCCTGTCGGATGCAGAAATTGCTGCCGAAGTTGCTGCCGCCACGGCTGGTGCCACCGGTCCGCAAGATATGGGCAAGGTGATGGGCGCACTGAAGCAGAAGTTGGCCGGTCGCGCCGACATGACGAAGGTTTCTGCGCTGGTCAAAGCCACATTGGCGAAAAATTGATGGCGTTTGGCGCGGATTCCGTGCCAAGATGGGTTTCCCGAATTCAAGATGAATTTCCGATTGCGTGATTCCACAATCTTTCATTCAGGATCTGCTCAACCGCGTTGACATCGTTGACGTGGTGGGCAACTACGTGCAGCTCAAGAAAGGCGGAGCCAATCTGCTGGGCCTGTGCCCGTTTCATGGTGAAAAGACCCCCAGCTTCACGGTCAGCCCATCGAAACAGTTCTATCACTGCTTCGGCTGTGGAAAAAACGGCACCGCCATCGGCTTTTTGATGGAATATACCGGCGTCGGCTTCGTCGAAGCAGTCAAGACGCTGGCGCAGAATGTCGGCATGACGGTACCGGAAGAAGATGACCGGCTGCCGCCCACGCAGCGGGCCGAACAACAGGCCAGGAGCCTGGCACTATCCGATGCGCTGACCCAGGCATACCACCACTACCGCAAACAATTGCGTACCGCGCCCCAAGCGATCGACTACCTGAAACAACGCGGGTTGACCGGCGAAATCGCCGCCCATTTCGGCTTGGGCTATGCACCGGATGCCTGGGACAGCCTGCGTGCCATCTTTCCCGATTACGAGGCCGGCGCACTGGTCGAATCCGGACTGGTCATCGACCGCAGCGACGAAAACGATACCAGCCGCAAGCGTTATGACCGCTTCCGCGATCGCATCATTTTTCCGATCCGCAACAGCAAGGGGCAAACCATCGGTTTTGGCGGGCGCGTGCTGGACAAAGGCGAGCCGAAATACCTGAATTCGCCAGAAACCCCGCTGTTTCACAAGGGCAGCGAACTGTACGGGCTGTTCGAGGCGCGCCAGGCGATCCGCGACACCGGCTACGCACTGGTCACCGAAGGCTACATGGATGTCGTCGCGCTGGCGCAACTCGGCTTCCCGCAAGCGGTCGCCACGCTCGGCACAGCCTGCACCCCCACCCATGTGCAAAAATTGCTGCGCCAGACCGATTGCGTGATATTCAGTTTCGACGGCGATGCCGCCGGACGCCGTGCAGCGCGACGCGCACTTGAAGCCAGTCTGCCGCACGCTGCCGACAACAAGACCATCAAGTTCCTGTTTCTGCCACCAGAACACGATCCGGACAGCTATGTCCGTGAATTTGGTGCGGAAGCCTTCGACCGAATGGTGCAGGATGCAATGCCGTTGTCGGAATTCCTGTTGCAGGAAATCGCAGAAGGCAACGATGCAAATACTGCCGAAGGCCGGGCGCGCATGCAGTTCGTCGCCAAACCGTTGCTGAATGCGATGCCCGCCTCCGCGCTGCGCCTGCAAATCGTACGTGGCCTGGCACAGTTGACGCAAACCAGCACTGCTGAACTGGAAGGCGTGCTGGAACTATCCAGACCGCTGGCACGCGGACGACAGGCGCCGCCGCGTCAAAAACGTCCGCAACCCGTCGGTCTGGAACGCAAGATCGCTCGCCTGTTGCTGGCGCATCCGCCGTTGGCGTTCGAACTGGATTCGGCTACGACCAAGGACATTGCCCGTTTCGCGCCGGACAGCGCTGACATGTTGTCGCAATTGCTGGACACCGTCCATTCGATGGGCGAGCAAGCCAGTTTTGCCACGGTTTCCGAACAATTACGTCTGGCCGGTCCCGATTTCGACGCCCTGATTGCGGAAATTGCGACCGCCAAGGATTTCGACCTGGAATTGACACGCGCAGAGCTGGCGGATGCGATTCGCCAAATCAGAATGCAGGCGATTACCGCAGAGCTCAACCAGCTTTCCTCGTCTGGCCTTGGCGTCGAACAACTCGGGAAGCGTTACCGCGAATTGACGCAGCAAAAAGAACAATTGCGGCAACAAATCGAAAAAACCGCCGAAAAATAGAAATTTTCAAGGGTATGCATCGAAAAACATGTATATGGCCACGGAAAACATGGTTAAATTAAAATACAGGGTGCAGTATGTTTTCATGCCGGCGCACGCTCAAAGGTACTGGACGCGACAGCTAACCCTACCCTTTTAGGAGGGAATTGCATATTATGGTAGAATTGATAGTTTTCTGTTCAAGGATTTTGTGTGTTTTGTCGCGCAGAACGATTCCGGTTTGTGCGACGGCAAAAGCCTGGGTATGCCCCTGATAGCAGATATTTCGTAACATAGCCCTGTTCCGAATCTCACACACCCACACGATCAATCAGGCGATAGACAAACAAATGGCGAGCGCAATGAAGAAACCCGTGAAAGAAACCAAACAGCCCGCATCCCCGAAACGCGTAGCGAAAAAAGTGACCCAAGAACGAGTCACTGCCACCGCCAAAGTCTCTCGGGAGACCGCTAAAAAACGCCTGCCCGAAACAAAAAAACCTGCACCAAAGGCTGCGCGCGTCAGCGCTCAAGCGGCAACAGACGCATCCCGAAGCTCCACGACCAGAACAACCAAAGACAAAG
>JAYFNP010000339.1:0-4373 GCA_034933385.1 Burkholderiaceae bacterium
ATCAGATGAAGAATTCTCAACAACGCACTGCCGCAGTCGTATGGCAGTGAGCTTATATGAGTGATGACATAGGTGACGATTTAAAGAATATTCTGGTCAGGGAAGCCACCCCTGATGACGCCGAACTGATCGCCGATCTGACACGCGCCTCATGGGCCGACAAGGTAAACCCGACGTCCAGTGGGCATCGCGAGACCACCGGGTTGGTGCAGGCGGATCTGAGAAACGGCGGCGGATTCGTGCTGTATGTGAATGACACGCCCTCCGGTTCGGTGCGCTGGCTGCCGATCGATGTCGAAAACGACGTCTGGTAAGTCCGGCGAATGGGCTTGATTCCAACTTATCGGAGCAGGAACCTGTCGCAGCATTTGCTGGAAGCCGTCATTCACCATGCGCTGGCGGCAGACATTCACGAACTGCGCCTTGGCGTGCGCGCCGACCAGCCGCGTCTGCTCGATTTTTATGCCGCGTTCGGCTTTGAACTGGCACCTGAACTGGAATATCCGCACAGCCACACCCCGCCCGAACAACCGCCCATCATGATGCGCCGCTTTTTCGGGCGTTAAACATAACCGAACGGAAACCCCATGCACCTCTTCAACCGACCGGAATATTTGTCAGAATTCACCCGATTTCTGGATGAATTCAGGCAATCGCGCCCGCATATCGCCGAAGAACAACGCGCCGGTCTGGCGTTGCTATGGGATAAAGCGCCGATTGATCTCGACCGGATGCAACGTACCGACGCCGCGCGGACAAACCGCGGCGCATACGTTTACGAATAACGACAGGCATCGGACATGGAAGCCACCTCGATCGATATGCCAGCACCACCGCCTGATTCAGCTGATTTGGCTTCGAACGTAATAGATGGCATTGCGTTCGCCAAGCTGTACGGCGAACCGCTGTTCCAGTTGCCGAACGATCTGTACATCCCGCCCGACGCGCTGGAAATTTTCCTGGAAACGTTCGAAGGGCCACTCGACCTGTTGCTGTACCTGATCCGCCGGCAGAATTTCAATATCCTCGATATCCCGATGGCAAGGGTCACCGAACAATACCTGCAATACGTCGACCAGATCCGCGAACGCAACCTCGAACTGGCGGCGGAATACCTGCTGATGGCGGCGATGCTGATTGAAATCAAGTCGCGCATGCTGCTGCCGCAAAAAAAGAGCAGCAAGGATGACGAGGCGAACGACCCGCGCGCCGAACTGGTGCGCCGCCTGCTCGAATACGAACAGATGAAACTGGCGGCGCGAGATATCGACGCGCTGCCGCAACTGGGGCGCGACTATCTGAAAGCGCAGGCGCTGGTCACAAAAAACCTGGCAGTACGCTGGCCGGACGTCAGCGCCAACGACTTGCAGGCGGCGCTGGAAAGCGTCATCCGGCGCGCCCAGTTGAATGCGCGTCACACGATCACGCGCGATGCGCTGTCGGTGCGCGAACACATGTCCTCCATTCTCCGGAAGCTGCGATCGGTGGGCTTCGTCGAATTCTCCGAACTGTTCGACGCCGCCCGCGGCGTGCCAGTAGTGATCGTCAATTTCATTGCGCTGCTGGAACTGGCCAAGGAAAATCTGATCGAAATCACGCAGGCCGAACCACTGGCGCCGATCTATGTGCGGCTGGCCGACACCATCACCTGATTTTTATTCTTTGCGCAAAATTTGTACAATACAAGGTTTCTTCATTTCTTTTTTTCTCCAAACCGGATTCAAGTCATCATGAAAGTTATCTCCAGCATCACCGAACTGCGCGAACAAATGCGCGGACAGTTGCGAACCGCCTTCGTGCCCACGATGGGCAACCTGCATGAAGGCCATCTGTCGCTGATGCGGCTAGCCAAGAAACATGGCGACCCGGTCGTCACGTCGATTTTCGTGAACCGGCTGCAATTCGGGCCAAACGAGGATTTCGACAAGTATCCGCGCACGTTCAATGCCGACATCAAAAAGCTCGAAAAGGAAGGCGTGTACGTGCTGTTTGCGCCGACCGAAAAGGACATCTATCCCGAACCGCAGGAATTTCGTATCCAGCCGCCGGACGACCTGGGCGGCACGCTGGAAGGCAAGTTCCGCCCCGGCTTTTTCAATGGTGTCTGCACGGTGGTGCTGAAGCTGATTTCGTGCGTGCAGCCGAGTGTTGCCGTGTTTGGCAAGAAGGATTACCAGCAACTGATGGTGGTGCGCAACATGTGCCGTCAGCTGGCGTTGCCGACGCAAATCATCGCCGCCGAAACGAAACGCGCAGAAGACGGGCTGGCGCTATCGTCGCGCAATGTTTATCTGTCAAAGGAAGAACGCGCCGAGGCGCCGATGCTGTATCAGACGCTGAATGAAATGGGAAACGAAATAAGTTCCGGCCGCCTCGATATCTTCGAGCTGGAAGGAAAAGCGATGGAAAAACTGACCAAACGCGGATGGCGACCGGATTACCTCTCGATCCGCCGCCAGTCCGATCTGCAACCGCCGATGGCCGGCGACCTGGCAAAAAGCGAACCGCTGGTGGTACTCGCCGCAGCGTGGCTGGGCAATACGCGCCTGATTGACAACCTGGAAATCTGAAGGCGCAACGACGCGATCAGGACAAGGCAACTTTAAGAAAGTAATAACCGGCTACCAGCAGCAACGATGCGCAAGTCACCAGCAGCACGTAGGTGATTGCCTTATTGATTTTCATTCCGATATGTTCTGGACCAGCCATGACGTCATGATCTCCATGCAAAAAATCGTTGAATTCCCCAATCATACAGGAACCGCTCCCGGCGATCCCCGAAAACAAAAAAAGCCTCCTTGTGGGAGGCTTTTTCTGATGGGTATTTCTGGTAGGCCGTGCAAGGCTCGAACTTGCGACCAACGGATTAAAAGTCCGCTGCTCTACCAACTGAGCTAACGACCCGAAAGTCCGCTATTATATCCGTTGAAATGTCCCCATGTCAAACACCTTTCGCCACGTGCGACACGCAGCCATATGCTTGCTGATTTATCATGATCGTCCTTGGCATTGAATCTTCCTGCGACGAAACTGGCCTCGCACTGTACGACACCCGCAAGGGCCTGCTGTCGCATGCACTGCATTCGCAGATAAAACTGCACGCCGAATATGGTGGCGTCGTGCCGGAACTGGCTTCGCGCGACCACATCCGGCGCGCGCTGCCGCTGCTGGAACAGGCACTGACGCAGGCCAAGCTTGCGCCGGCGGCAGTCGATGCGGTCGCTTACACGCAAGGGCCGGGGCTGGCCGGTGCGCTGCTGGTTGGCGCGTCGATCGGCTGCAGCCTGGCGCTGGCGCTTGGCAAGCCGGTCATCGGCATCCATCACCTTGAAGCGCACCTGCTATCGCCGCTGCTGTCGGCCAATCCGCCTGCCTTCCCGTTCGTCGCGTTGCTGGTTTCCGGCGGACACACGCAATTGATGCGGGTTGATGGCGTCGGTGAATATACGCTGCTGGGCGAAACGCTGGACGATGCCGCCGGCGAAGCGTTCGACAAGTCGGCCAAGCTGCTTGGACTGACCTATCCGGGTGGCCCGGAAATATCGCGGCTGGCAGATGCCGGCGATCCGAAAATGCAGCATCTGCCGCGGCCGATGCTGCACTCGAAGGACTTGAATTTCAGTTTTTCCGGGCTGAAAACCGCCGTGCTGACCGTTGTCCGCAAGCAAGGAGCCGGCATCAACCCGCAGCAAAAAGCCGACATCGCCCGCGGCTTTGTCGAGGCGATGGTCGAGGTGCTGGTCGCGAAAAGCATGACCGCGCTGAAACAGACCGGACTGAAGCGGCTGGTAGTTTCTGGCGGCGTCGGCTCGAACCGTCAATTGCGCGTGGCGTTAAATGAGGCCGCTGGCAAGCGCCGCTACCAGGTGTTTTATCCGGAAATGGAATTCTGCACCGACAATGGCGCGATGATCGCCTTCGCCGGCGCGATGCGCCTGCTACGCTACCCGGAAGCTGCACGACACCATTACGCGTTCGACATCCGCCCGCGCTGGCCACTGGAAATGCTGGGCGCAGCATAACCTCATCCGCAATCACCGGCCGCCATGCCGGGATCATGACGGGAATCGGTGGCGATCCTGCCGCAGTATAATGGGCGTTCCGTCAGTGCGCCCTTCAGGATGCCCTGGCGGAATATCATCGTTTTCAGGGCGGGGCGAAATTCCCCACCGGCGGTAAGGTTCCGGATTCGGAGCCAAGCCCGCGAGCGCCCAGGTTTTCTGGGGTCAGCAGATCCGGTGCGATGCCGGAGCCGACGGTTACAGTCCGGATGAAAGAAAACGCAGGTTCGACGGGAAACCTTTTCCGCCAAGTTTGGCTTGCGCTGCCATGCCTGCGGGCTGTCCGCCTGTTGGCACCCGGCGACAAGCGGT
>JAYFNP010000340.1:0-2423 GCA_034933385.1 Burkholderiaceae bacterium
GGCGACCTGCTTGATGGTGAGAATTTCGCTTTCTTTAGCATTTGTAGACATTGTGGTGTCCAATACATGTCAAACAACGACAGGATAGTGCAAAATTTTCAAGCCAGCAACGACAGGCTGTCGATTTGAGATGGATTTTCCATGACGAGAGGCTTATGGGGTGAGCTAGCAGGCTCGTTGCGTTGCGCGCGAACACTGTGAGTGCGGGTGTTCTGGTACGGTTTATGTGCGTCGAATAAAAAAAACAAGCAGCCAAGATGATAAGCTCGTTCAAGCTTCTAACGAATCGGGATAGCCTTGTTTCTTGCCAGAATCATGGGTTGTAATTTGATGTGCGTGCGGACAGCGTAAAAAGGTTACAGATTCAAGCAACATGAGCCACCTTCGGTTGGATGCATCTGTACCGCACGGTACAGATGCATCAAGTATGATCAGCTACATCACACGCCGTTACCACCTTGCAAGACAGGATGTGCCTGCTGTTGTACTGCCAGATTGTTCGCCTTGTTTTCCAGCTTTTCTGCCAAAGAGGAATGAACTGGCGTTGTATGCATTGGCAATTGATCAGTTATTTCGTCAACCTCTCCCTCTGCTTTGTCGCTGCCCGGAAAGAACTCCACCACCACCGCCCCACCATCCTCCTCGCTGTCCTCGAATGCCCCATTGCTCAATCCCAGCCGCGCGGCATTGTCCAAGGCCGTCTGGTCAAATCCGGCCTCCAGTCGTGACGCTTCAATCCGCCGAGCTTCTGCCAGTGCATCCTCAACACTCAGTCCATTGCGCACGGTGATATCGACGTAATAAATCGGCGAACCATGACTTTGTCGGGTTGATTTGCCACGCAGGCGCAGTTCCAACGGCAGGCAAGCCAGACGGTTACCGGATACCGCCTGGAAATACTGGAGCCGTGCAACGATGGTGCGGATGCTGTTGAATCCCGTTGTGCGAAAGACAAAGCTGCCGAACGGATCATCATCTCCAACGAGGACGTTTAACCGTCCATAGGGTTTGCAATTGCCGCCCTTGGCCATCGGACAGACATCTGGTGACGGACAAGGCAATGACTTGATGCCTTCTTCCGCATAGCGTTTGCAGGTTTCGCCATTGCCGACGCAGAGCGGCCTGCCCGTCTGGCGGTCAAAGCAGGAATAATCTGCCCTGAAATTCAGGTCTGGTTCGTTAAACAGCAGGCGAATGGGGATGCTGCGTATCTTTCCGTTCTGCGCCTTGCGCAGTGCTTCATCGTGAGGATGAAGCAGCCAGCCGTCTTTGGACTGTACCTGGCTGGTGAGAGTGAATTGGTCATCCTTCTCCGGCAATCGCTTGCCGTTCTTTTCGATAACCTTGCCAATGGAAATCCGCCCGATAACCGGCGGGGTAATCGCCAAGCCTTTAAGCATGGTGTTCTCCTTGAGTAATTTGGTAAGTTGTTCGGTTGGTCAGTTGGTAAGTGCAGCTGACTGACAGTGACCATCAGACCAACAGAAAGCGACGACTGCCAGTACGGCTGAGTGGGTAGCGTTGCAGCAGTTCCGGCATTTCCTTGAGCAGGCTGCTTACATCCAGTCCGGTACTGTCCTTGGCTTTCTTCCAGGTCACTTCACCGGTTTCGAATACCGCCCGGCTGGCATCGCCCATGGCCTGTTGCAGGGTTTGCTTGAGTTGGGCTTCTAGCTTTTCTTGTTCGGCGATGGTTTGCCGGATACTCATCAGGTCGGCGAAGCAGGCTGACAGGTTCCGGTCTTCGCTGAAATCAACCGTTGTGCCGGTATCGCTTGGGTAGAGGCAACGCAGTGCCAGTTCAGCCGATTCCGAGCCATCGGCTGGTGGCGGCGTGTCGGTTTCGACGTAATGCCAGAATGCACGCTCAAGTTCAATCAGTCGGGCAATCATGGCTTCGTCTCGGTGGATTCGATGGATTTCAAGGTGCTGTCCACCCATCAACACCGCGACATCTGCCGCTGCCTTACCGGTAACCGCCAACTGGTGCATGACCTGAAGCTGGACATATTCGGGAACGCCTTCCTTCCATAGTCGTGCGCCGTTGATGCCTGCGGTTTTGCATTCCAGAATTTGCACATCACTGGCGCCGGTGACTTCCCGGTCGATATTGGCCAGCATCCATGGCAAGCGTGGGTCTGGATGTTGCAGCACGGCATTGATCTTTCTTACCCGGTTACCAGTGCGTTTGGTGTAATGCGCTGCCACAATCGGTTCGAGAATGTTGCCCCAGTACATCGGGCTTTCTTCATCCTGCGGATCAGCCTTGGGCAGATTGCCATCTCTGCCGGTTTTTTCCAGCCAGAGTTCAAGTTGCGATTGGTAGGGGTTGAGGCCAACGGCTGCTGCGGCATCAGAACTGCCGATGCCTTGTTTTCTGATGGTGAGCCAGTCTTCGCGTGGCAGATCGTTGGTTTTGACGA
>JAYFNP010000341.1:0-8490 GCA_034933385.1 Burkholderiaceae bacterium
AACGTCTCTTCATTCAGCAGCGGCATTTGCTGCGCAGTTTGAGAGGCGGCTGCCATCACCGCGGGTTGCGGCTTCCCCTGGGGCAGCATTCCAGCATTTGACATGGCAGCACGGTATTTCCGCATCATCAATTCCCTGAGTTGGGATTCCTCATCCGGAGTTAATGACGCATCCGCTCCTTGAGCAGCGGCAGACAAACTAAACAAACTGACAAGTGAAGCAACAACCAACGAATGTGACAATTTCATTTTGAATCACCTTTCTTGTTATTTATCCACACAAAACCCTCATTCAGCCCTTCTTTCACCATAGGACACTCGCATCCCGAACGCCAGGACACGCAAGTTCAAAGTTTCAAGCATCGCGAACTTTCATAATGTCGCCGCTCGCCGGTAACCGGGTCGGTGAATTCGACCGCCTTCGCCAGCAATTGCAGCGGTTTGGCGTAATCAGGTGTTTCACCTTTCGGTGGCTCCGGCTGCAGTACTGGATAGATCAGGTCGTTGACGATTGGCATGCCGAGCGCCGCCATCTGCGCCCGTAGCTGGTGCTTTTGCCCGGTTGCCGGCCGCAGCGCGTAGCGTGCCAGCCTGCCACGGGTTTCGAGCAGCGCAATCTCGGTTTCGGCATTCGGTTCGCCCGCCACTTCGTGCATCTGCATGAACGCGGCACTTTCCTGCAATCGGCTGCGATAAACCAGCGGCATACTCAAATCATTATTCATTGGCGCGATCGCTTCGTAATATTTCGCCACCTCGCGCTGGCGGAACAGCGTCTGGTACGCATGGCGCGTCGCCGGCTGGATGGTGAACAGCACCAGCCCGGCGGTGTCGCGGTCGATGCGGTGCATCGGTGTTAGCGTATCAATGCCGAGTTTGCGTTTCAGTCGCACCAGCAGCGTTTCTTGCAGATAGCGGCCGGAAGGCGTCACCGGCAGGAAGTGCGGTTTGTCTGCCACCACCAGCCAGTCGTCCTGAAACAGCACCGTTTCCTCGAACGGGATCGGCAATTCCGGCGGCAGGCGGCGGTAATAGAACAGACGGCTGTTCGGTTGGTAGCGTGTATCCGGTGTCAGCGGTGCGCCGGATGCATCGCGCACCTCGCCCAGTCGCATCCGCTCGCGCCAGTCGTCGTGCGTAAAACGCGGGAAACGTTCGGCCAGAAAATCCAGCATCGTCGGCCAGTCGCCGGACGGCAACGCGACCGCGCTCGGGCTGACGCCGTCGAGCATCGGCAGTGCAGGCCGGTTTGCTGCGCGGCGCTGGCTGCCGGAGCTGCGTTTTCTGGCGGGGCGGGTCATGATGGGCTTTATTGTCGCAGAAACTGGTGCCGATGTGTTTCGAGTCTGCGCGTTGTATGAAAATACTGGACTGGGTATATTTAAATACCCTATAAATGTATGGCTAGGAAATGGTATTTTCATGCATACCCCATAAAAAACCATTGAAATTACCATCCGCAGTTGCATGGCGGATTTTCAAAATATAATGACGCCGATAGCCGATGAAAGCCGCCATGCCCGATGCTCCCACCAAACTGATCATTGCCATCACCGGCGCTTCCGGCGCAGTTTTCGGCGTGCGTCTGTTGCAGGCGTTGCGCGCGATACCGGATGTCGAAACGCATCTGCTGTTGTCGGATGCCGGTGAACTCAATGTACAACACGAATTGGACATGACGCGCGGCGAAGTTGCCGCTTTCGCCCATGTGGTGCATGACGTGCGCGATATCGGTGCCTCGATCGCCAGTGGTTCGTTCGGTGCGGCCGGGATGATTGTCGCGCCTTGCTCGATGAAAACACTGGCGGCGATTGCACACGGCCTGGCCGACAACCTGATCGTCCGCGCGGCGGATGTGATGCTGAAAGAGCGCCGCCGCTTGGTGTTGATGGTGCGCGAAACGCCGTTCAATCTGATTCATCTGCGCAATATGGTGGCCGTCACCGAAGCTGGTGGCATCATCTTTCCGCCGCTGCCGGCTTTTTATCATCACCCGAAAACGCTTGACGACTTGGTGATGAATACGGTGAACCATGCGATCGAGTTGCTCGCCATTTCCGGCGGCCATGTCCGATGCTGGAAGGGGCTGCTCGCTTCACGCAAAACGGACTGAATGCGGGCCTGTTTTTTGCAATGATATTTATGCCGGGGAAGTGAGAACTTTTGAACGGTGAATGGGTCTTGCTCGTACAAAAAGCTTGATTGCAGGGTTATCTAGCGGCAAAATTCACGAAAAGCGGGATTATTTGAGATAAATCAAATGTTCCGTTGATGCCATTCAGGTAGCGCAGATTAAGGCAAATGATGATTTAAAATTTTGCCTCCATGCGGAAGAGGGAAAGATGGACGAAAACAACACGCCAAATGACCATGCGGCAGAGTTTGCTGATTCGTCAATGCGCCGCCAGGACGTGGAAACGGCCAGAATAGTAAATCAAGGGCTTATGTTTCAGGAACGTGCCGGAACGGACTGCGCTGCCGCCTACCTCAAGAATCTCGGCATCAGCCTAGATGTTGCGCTGCGCGTACTGGCGCGACCGACAGAACGCCGCAAATAAGCACCATTGGTTTGCCGTGATTGTTTTCCTTGAACTGCCAGCCGCTTGCAACTTGCAGCAAGAATAAACTGGTGCCGGCTGCAGGACTTGAACCCGCCACCCCATGATTACAAATCATGTGCTCTACCAGATGAGCTAAGCCGGCATTTTAAAGCAGCGTATTCTACCCTATTTGACCCGAGTTAGAGCGGGGCGAACGCCGCCTTTTGGCGGTTCGGGCGGGTCGTCAGTATCGGATACTGAATTTCCCTTTTCTGCACTATCCTCAACTGGAACCGAACGCAGCGTCGGCGGTGCTTCGGTTGCCGCGGGCGTTGTCTGGTGTGCATTCGGAGTGGGCGCTTCGAACGCCATACCCTCGCCATTTTCACTGGCGTAGAGTGCAATCACGTTTTCCACCGGGATGAAGATGTCGCGCGATACGCCGCCGAAGCGCGCCTTGAAACTGATGGCGTCGTTCTCCATCTTCAAGCCACTGGTTGCGCCATAACTGATGTTCAGCACGATTTGCCCATTTTTGACAAATTGTGTCGGTACGCGCGTGGCTTCGTCCACCATCACCGCCAGATACGGGGTAAACCCGCTGTCAGTGCACCATTCGAAAATGGCGCGCAGCAGGTAAGGTTTGGTGGACGTCGTTGGCATGGCGTCAGCGCTTAGCGGCGCATGATTTTTTCTGGCGGGGTGAGCGCTTCGATATAGGCCGGACGGGAAAAGATCCGTTCGGCATATTTCATCAGCGGCGCGGCGGTTTTAGACAGCTCGATGCCGTAGTAATCGAGACGCCACAACAACGGCGCGATCGCGACATCCAGCATCGAAAATTCGTCGCCCAGCATGTACTTGTTCTTCACGAACAGCGGCACTAGCGAAGTGATTCGGTCGCGGATTTCATTGCGCGCTTTTTCCAGCGCTTTTTCCGATACCTTGCCCTTTTCGTTTTCGAGCACGTGCACATGGACGAACAACTCGCGTTCGAAATTGAACAGCATCAGGCGTGCGCGGGCGCGCATCAGCGGATCGGCCGGCATCAGCTGCGGGTGCGGGAAGCGTTCATCGATATATTCGTTGATGATGTTCGATTCATACAGGACCAGATCGCGCTCGACCAGGATCGGCACTTGCCCGTACGGGTTCATCACCGAAATATCTTCAGGCTTGTTGAACAGGTCGACATCACGGATTTCGAAATCCATCCCTTTTTCAAACAGGACAAGACGGCAACGCTGCGAAAATGGACAGGTAGTGCCTGAGTACAGAACCATCATGGTTGTCGTTCCTTAGAGACAAGGGGGAGAAGCTGGTTGCGGTTCGCCCCGAAACGCCCGCTCGCGGATTGCGAACGCAATTTTGCAACCTTTTATTATAACGAAATCAAAAAGTTATTTGAAGTGTCAACACGAGAATTCGGCATCAGAAGCATGTTTGACATCGAATCGCGTGCCGTTTTCCAGAAATGTCGCATGATTTGCACGAGACAAATGATTGTATGGCAACTCTATTGACATGATGCCATATCGAAACGAAAGCGCAAACAAGCAGTTTTCGATAATATGGCTTCGCGAAAGCAGTGTGTTGGGCTTAACAAGGAGAAAACATGTCAATGATGAAAGAATTCAGGGAGTTCGCGGTCAAAGGCAGCGTGGTCGATTTGGCCGTCGGCGTGATCATCGGCGGCGCGTTCGGTAAGATCGTCGATTCGCTGGTTAAGGACGTGATCATGCCGGTTGTCGGCAAGTTGCTGGGGGGGCTCGATTTTTCGAATTACTATCTTCCGTTGAACAACCAGGGCACGCATTTGCCGCTGGCCGAGGCGCAAAAGGCCGGTGCGGTGCTGGCTTATGGCAGTTTCATCACCATCGTGATCAATTTCGCCATTCTGGCATTTATCATTTTTCAGATGGTGCGTCTGATCAACAAGGCGCGGCGTGTCGAACCGGCCCCCGAACCGCCACCGGCCGTCACACCGGAAGATATCGTGCTGTTGCGCGAAATTCGCGATTCGCTAAAGAAATAGCGGCTTACGCCGGATTGTCGATCTCGACGAACTGGTGTCGGATGCCGAATCGGGCGGCAATCCGTTCGCCGAGTGCCTGTACCCCGAGCCGCTCGGTGGCGTGATGGCCGCAGGCGAGATAGGCGATGCCGGCCTCATGCGCGACATGCATCGTCTGTTCGGAAATTTCGCCGCTCAGGAAGACGCTGGCGCCGGCGTTCGCTGCTTCGGCCAACAAGCCTTGCGCGGCGCCGCTGCACCAGCCGACGGTGCCCAACCGGGCTTGCGGATCGCCCAGCAGCAGCGGCTTGCGGCCCAGGCGCAGTTCGACCAGCGCTGCCAGTTCGCCGACCGTTTGTGCCAGCGCACTGGGCACAGTGCCCAGCCAGCCGAGGTCATTCTCGCCGAAGCGTGCCGACGGCTGCAAATCGAGAAGTTTGGCCAGTTGCGCGTTGTTGCCCAGTCCCGGGTGATGGTCAAGCGGCAGATGGTAAGCAAACAGGCTAATGTCGTTTTGCAGCAACGGTTTCAACCGCCCGCGCTTGATGCCGGTGACGCACGGGTTTTCGTCACGCCAGAAATAACCGTGATGCACCAGCAGTGCATCAGCTTGCAAATCAATCGCAGCCTCGATCAGCGCCCGGCAGGCGGTGACACCGCTGACGATGCAGCGAATTTCCGGTTTCCCTTCCACCTGCAGCCCATTTGGGCAATAATCCCTGAAACGGGCAATTTCCAGCAGTTGCGCTAGAAATTCTGCAAGATCGTCCCTATCTGCTGATTGTTTGTCCATTTTCTGATTGGTATTTATGATGCGACGACTCTGGTTATTGTTTGCCCAAATCGTGACGGCGGGCCTGGCGATCTGGTTCATTGTAACGGTGTTGAAGCCGGAATGGATTGGTGGCGCGGCCGGTTCGCGCAAAACCACGTTCGTGACCTCGAACGCTACGGTGCAGGAGGCGCCCGCTAGCGAAATTCCGGCTGCAGGTTCCTATCGCGAGGCAGCCAAGAAAGCGGTGCCGGCGGTGGTCAACATTTACACCGCTAAGGAAGTCCGGCAGCAAAACCCGCTGCTCGACGACCCGGTCCTCAAGAAATTTTTCGACGACCGCCTGGGAAGCGGTATGCAAAAACAGTCCAGCCTCGGTTCAGGCGTGATTGTCAGCCCGGAAGGTTATATCCTGACCAATAACCATGTGGTCGCGACCGCCGATGAAATCGAGGTGGCGCTGGTGGATGGGCGCAAGGCGCGGGCCAAGTTGGTCGGCACCGACCCGGAAACCGATCTGGCAGTCATCAAGATTGAAATGAAGAATCTGCCGGCAATTACTCTGGGGCGCATCGAGCAGGCGAGGGTTGGCGATGTCGTGCTGGCGATCGGCAATCCGTTCGGCGTTGGGCAGACGGTGACCATGGGCATTATCTCGGCATTGGGGCGCACGCACCTCGGCATCAATACTTTCGAAAATTTCATTCAGACCGATGCGGCGATCAATCCGGGCAATTCCGGTGGCGCGCTAATTGACACCAGCGGCAATCTGCTCGGCATCAATTCGGCAATTTATTCGCGTAGTGGTGGATCACTCGGCATCGGTTTCGCGATTCCTGTATCGACGGTTAAAACGGTGATGGAGGCGATCATCAACAACGGTCACGTGGTGCGCGGCTGGATCGGTGTTGAACCACAGGACATCACGCCGGAACTGGCGGACACCTTTGAGCTGAAGAAAAAGGACGGCGTGATCATCGCCGGTGTTTTGAAAAATGGGCCGGCCGACAAGGCCGGGATCAAGCCGGGCGATATTCTGTTGTCGATTGAGGGGACGCCGATTCCGAACACCAGCGAAATGTTCAACCGCATTGCGCAACTGGCTCCCGGAAGTCGAGCGAAAATGACGGTGTTGCGCAATGAGGGTGAGACGGCGCTTGACGTGACAGTGGCCAAGCGCCCAAAGATTCAGCAGGAATAGTTTTCCCGCTGATCGACAGCTAGTTTACCGGTCGAGGGTCCACGGACGTGGACCGGCCAGCAAATGGACGTGCAAGTGATACACTTCCTGACCGCCTTCCGGTCCGGTATTGATCAGTGCCTTGTAGCCGCCGTGGATCGGACCGGTTTCGTCGCCGACCGGTGCGACGCCTGCGTCGGCTGCCAGTTTCGGTACCAGCGCCATCATCTTGCCCAGCAACGCCTCGTGCTTGGACTCGCAGTCGGACAACGATCCCACATGTTCCTTCGGAATGATCAGAATATGCACCGGTGCTGCCGGGTTCCTGTCCGTAAACGCCATCAGCGTATCGTCTTCATAAACGATATTGGCCGGAAGTTCTTTCGACGCGATTTTGCAGAAAGTGCAGTTTTTCAAAGTCGCCTCCTTTGCTAAAGCGGGGTTTAATTATTTTTCGGTTCCGCCATTGTACGAAATTCGCAGTGGCGAAAGAAACACGATACCACGTTTACACAGAGAAAGTGCTACCATTTTGCTGTTATTTGTTGCCTGAAGAAGCTATTTCCCATCGTGTTTTCCCTCGCTATGTTACGGCAGTGCGCCATCATCCTTGGATGCCTGGCGCTGGCCGAATTATTCATTTATGTGACCGGGATTCGTTTCCCGTCGTCGCTGGTCGGAATGTTGCTCTTGACCGTGCTGCTGAAGCTCGGCTGGGTCAAGCTGGACTGGGTCAAGGGCATTTCCGACTGGCTGCTCAAGCACCTCGGGCTGTTTTTCGTGCCGCCTGGCGTCGCGCTGATGCTGCATTTCGGGCTGATCGAAGCCGAATGGCTGCCGATCACGGCTGCGACGCTCGTCAGCGCGCTGGTCGTGCTGGTACTGACCGGCTGGACTTACCAGTTGTTGCGGCGGCGATCATGAACGATATCATGATGCAAATCGCCGCGGTCGCGCTGACCGTCGCCGTATTCTGGGCGGCGCAGTGGCTGCAGCGCAAGCTGAAGCTGGTGCTGCTCAACCCGATTCTGGTCGCGATGGCGATCATCATCCTGCTGTTGCGTCTGGGCGATATTTCCTACGACACGTACCACAGCGGCGCGCAATATCTCGAATTTCTGCTGAAACCGTCGATCGTCGCGCTCGGCGTGCCGCTGTATCAGCAACTCGAGCAGATCAGGAAACAGGCCGTGCCGATCCTCGCCTCGCAACTGGTCGGCTGCGTCAGCGGCGTGGTGTCGGCCGTGCTGGTCGCGCGTGCGCTCGGCGCGTCCGAAGCGGTAGTCGTGTCGCTGTCGCCGAAATCGGCGACTACGCCGATTGCGATCGAAGTTACCCGGCTGATGGGTGGCATTCCGGCGCTGTCGGCGATCATCGTGATTCTGACCGGCATTCTGGGCGCGGTCATCGGCATGACGGTGCTGCGCTGGGCGGCGGTCAAGAGCCAGGAAGCGCAAGGACTGGCGCTGGGCGCGGCGGCGCACGCGGTCGGCACGTCGCACGCGATGCAGCTCGATCCGAAACTGGGCGTTTATTCGAGCCTGGGGCTGATCATCAATGGCACGCTGACCGGCTTATTGACGCCGTACATCGTGCACTGGCTGAGCTGAGTCAATCCCATTCCGGCGCCAGCCGCTCCGGGCTGATGGTGCGCCCATCGGGGCGCGCCAGCGCGCCGATCGCGGCCATTTCCTCCGGCGGCAGTTCGAAATCGAAGATCGCCAGATTGGCATCTGCCCGCTGTTCGCTCAGCGTTTTCGATAGCACCACATGCCCTTGCTGGATCACCCAGCGTAACGCGACTTGCGCCGCCGTTTTGCCGTGGCGCGTGGCGATGTCCTGCAACAGCGGTTCGTGCAGCACCTTGCCTTCGGCCATCGGCGAATACGCCGACAGGCACATTCCGGCCGTCTGGGTCGCAGCGACGACTTTCGACTGATCGAGGTACGGATGAAACTCTACCTGATTCGTGACCAGCGGCGCGT
>JAYFNP010000342.1:0-1839 GCA_034933385.1 Burkholderiaceae bacterium
CTGATTAGGCACCTCGAATTCTTGCGGGCGCGCGCGGCGCGCGCCGTTGACCTGTTCGAGCAATCTATGTGCAAGGCCGGCGTGAATTCATTCGAGGGGCGGGTGGTTGATGGCGAGGCGGGTGAGGGCATGAGCTTGCAGGCGCGCTATTGCGATTTGGTGGTGATCGGCCAGACCGATCTGGACGAGAAGGCTTCGGTCGTCGCGCCGGATTTTCCTGAGTACATGGTATTGCATGCCGGGCGTCCGGTATTGGTTATTCCGCGCAAGGGAGAATTCGCTGACGTCGGACGTCGGACGTTGATCTCCTGGGATGCCAGCCGCGGGGCGACCCGTTCAGTGACCGACGCGATTCCACTGTTGCGCAGCGCTGATATCGTGCAACTGGCAGTATTCAATGCGGATGCCAGGACAGAAGAACACGGTGAGCGCCCTGGCGACGACGTGGCGCTGTATCTGGCGCGTCATGGTATCAACATCGAGGTATTGCAGCACCAGACCAGCAGCGATGTTGGCAGCGCACTGTTGGCATTGGCGGAAGAATTGTCTTCCGATCTGATTGTGATGGGCGGATATGGCCATTCCCGTTTTCGCCAGATGCTGCTGGGTGGCGTGACTCGTACTGTACTTTCCCAGATGAAGGTACCGGTGATGATGTCGCATTGAATGCGAGACAAATTTTTCGGCTCTGCACAGCGGCGTGCGGCACTATTTTGCTGTTTTGCCCAGCAACCTTGTGACCAGAAGCCAATAAATCGCGCAGCTTGGGTTAAAATGCCGAACTTATCTTTTTCTTCCTGATTGTGTGGGAGTCTGTGTGTGTTGGTTTCGGTGTGCCATACGGGCTGGACGTTCAGGTTTTCGTGTTTAACGGTTTGACAGTAGTTCAGGGAAAGCAATGAAACGAGTTGATGATTTCCGCCTTAAGTTCGGCAACAAGGAACTGGTTCCGATTGTAATCGGCGGGATGGGGGTGGACATTTCGACTGCCGAACTGGCGCTTGAAGCAGCCCGGCTGGGCGGCATCGGAACCATTTCCGATGCGATGATAACGGACGTTTCCGACAAGCTGTTCGGAACTGACTACACCAGGCAGAAAGCTCGCCTGTATCGAAACAACGTCAGCAGTTTCGACAAGACCAATGTCAAGTTCAACCTCGACTGGATAGCGGATGCTACGCGTCGTCAGGTTACCAGCGTGATGGAAAAGAAGCGGGGTGAAGGCCTGATCTTCACCAACTGCATGGAGAAACTGACGATGAACGCGCCGAGCGATACCCTGCGCGTTCGCGTGTCGGCGGCACTGGATGCGGGCATCGATGGCATTACATTGGGAGCGGGGCTGCATTACGGGACCTTTCGCCTGATCGAAGATCATCCGCGTTTCCGCGATGCGAAATTGGGCATCATCGTCTCGTCGGTGCGGGCGTTGAACATTTTTCTCCGGCGTAACGCGAAATTACGGCGCTTGCCGGATTTTGTCGTGGTTGAAGGCCCACTGGCCGGCGGCCATCTGGGCTTTGGCATGGATTGGGCCAAATACGATCTGAAGACGATCGTCGCCGAGATTGCGCAATACCTGAAAGACGAAGAACTGAATATTCCGGTGATTCCGGCCGGCGGCATTTTCACCGGTTCGGATGCGGTCTCTTTCCTCGAAAACGGTGCGGGGGCGGTGCAGGTGGCAACGCGTTTCACAGTGGCCAACGAATGCGGATTGCCTGACAACGTCAAGCAGGAATACTTCAGGGCGACCGAAGACAATATCGAAGTCAATGAAATTTCGCCGACCGGCTACCCGATGCGCATGCTGAAGAATTCGCCGGCGGCCTGTTCTGC
>JAYFNP010000343.1:0-1863 GCA_034933385.1 Burkholderiaceae bacterium
GGGGAAACCGCAGCCAGGCTGGTTCGGATTGACGATTGCGCGTGCGTCCGGCAAGACATCACCCGGCAAATGATGATCGGTGATTACGACTTCGATACCGCGCTTTCTGGCTTCAGTGACACCGGCAACGCTGGCGATGCCATTATCGACTGTCAGGATGATGTCCGGCTTGTGCGTATTTGCCGCCAGCGCGACGATTTCCGGCGTCAATCCGTAGCCGTATTCGAAACGGTTCGGTACCAGGTAATCGGCCTTGGCACCGAAAGCGCGCAATCCGCGGATGCCAACGGCGCACGCAGTGGCGCCGTCACAATCGTAATCGGCAACGATCAGCAATTTTTTGTCAGCAGCAATCGCATCCGCGAGATACTGCGCCGCTGTGTCAATGTGCTGCATGCCGGATGGCGGTTCGAGCGCCCCCAGATCGGCCGACAGTTCGCTCACGTTGGTCAAGCCTCGCGCGGCGAACAGCCGCGCCAGCACCGGGTGGACCCCCGCTTGTCGCAACATTTCCGAAGCGCGAAAATTGTACGGACGGGTGACGATGCGGGTCATTGTTTCAGGCGAGCCAGTGATTTTCTGAGCCAGAATTTGCGCAGCGTTTGCCGATCCGAAGCAAAGCTGGCCAGACTGGTGTCGTGGCTCAGATGCAAGGTCAGACGGTCGATCTTTTGTTCTTCCAGCGCTGCCAGCAATGGTGCAAACCATAGCTTTTCCAGTTTATGGAAGACATTGAGCCACTGTGGCCAATCCCTTGCCAGAGCTGGAGCGATCAGGTTATCGATCAGCAGCAGGCTGCGTTCCGGAGCGGAGGCAATCAGATCGGCTGCCGAGCAATTGGTATTGTTTTCTTCGGCAAAATGGCCGAAGGTACTGATCCAGCCGGAAAGATTGTAGGTGGCAATGTAAGGCGTGATCGCAGGCAGGGTCGGGAGCGCTCCGGATGCGCCGCCCCAGAGCCAGAGTGCATTGACCGGCTCCAGGCCACGTTGTTCGCGTGCGGCATTGATCGGATGCTGGTGCCAGAGCATCTGTACTTCATTGTGCAGTCGGTTCCATTCCGTCGCCATCTCGCCTTGTGGCATCCATGGTATCAAGTTGCGGCCACAAGCAGCATCCGGTGTCGAGGTGCGCAGGGCTTTCCAGTCGTCGGCACGGACAAACCAGACTGTGTTGCTGCCATACAGCAATGTTTTGTTGGCGGCATCGAAACACGGTTTGGCAACCTCGAACAGCAGATGCGACTCTTTGTCTGACAAATTCAGATGGCGTTGATCGCTCAGCAATATCTGATTGGCACCGACCTGGATGTTGACCGGATTCAGGATGAACCAGACACCGTGATCCGGCGTCTGGCCTAGCAACTGCATGGAAGCGGTGGCGATCGGCGGACTGTTATTTTGCTCGAAATCGGCCGTCAGGCCGAATTGGTAGGCCAGCCAGGCGCCGTGCGGCAAGACGCGCGCCTGTGGCCCGAATTCAGGCAGGCGCGGCGCGGCATTCGCGCGTGCGACCAAGGTGGCCAATGCCGGCGTTCGCAATTCGCGGATCAGCGCTGCGGCCATTTTCGCTGGCGGAAGACCGAATGGAATGATGATTTCAATGTGACGCATGCAGTATTGTATGGCAAACTGTCCATCTTTCAGGAGTGACTGTTTTGAGCATCATAAAAAATCTGCCGTTCGAGTGGCAAGTCGGGCTGCGCTACACGCGTTCCGGCAAGCGCAGCGGACGCAACAGCTTCATTTCGTTCATTTCGCTGATTTCGATGGCGGGCATTGCGCTGGGCGTTGCGGCGCTGATTGTCGTGCTGTCGGTGATGAACGGTTTCCAGAAGGAAGTGCGCGACCGGATGCTGTCGGT
>JAYFNP010000344.1:0-3808 GCA_034933385.1 Burkholderiaceae bacterium
GATCCTGCCCATGAAGATGGAAGGAATGCTTTCCTAGGTCAATCCCGATCAATCGAATCTCTTGCATGATGGCCTCCAAAATGAAAACACCCTACCAGCGTTACCCGCTCGTAGGGTGGGGGTGACCATCTCATTAAACCCTGTGCGAAGTCGCAATCTACGGCTTTGAGCAGGGCGCATTGCTGCTGCGTTTCGACGCCTTCGGCGATTACCTTCATGCCGAGCTTGTGC
The DNA here is from genome assembly GCA_034933385.1 of Burkholderiaceae bacterium. Lineage (GTDB taxonomy): Bacteria > Pseudomonadota > Gammaproteobacteria > Burkholderiales > Burkholderiaceae_D > QZKY01. The sequence goes on from JAYFNP010000344.1 coordinate 232, forward strand.
GCCATCACGATGATCGCCTCGCATAGCACCAGATCGTCGGAGTCAGCCGACAGGTTTCGCACGAAGGAACGGTCGATTTTGATGTAGTCGATGTCGAACCTTTTCAAATAGACTAGAGATGAATAGCCTGTGCCGAAATCGTCCATCGATACCTGAATGCCGGCATCGCGGAATGCCAGTAGTGTCTTGTTTACATTTTCGTTTGCGTCGAGCAGCATGCTTTCTGTGATTTCTACCGCAATGCCTTGGCCGGGCAGATCAAGTTCGCGCAGATGGATGAGCCAGTTGTCGAGTAGGTCGGCGTCGTTGCGGAACTGCACCGGTGACATGTTGAGGCTGATCTGGAATTCCGGATGATGAGATGTTCGCCAGAGCCTCGCTTGACGTGTCGTTTCGCGGAATACCCAGTTGCCGATGTCGACAATCATTCCGGTTTCTTCCGCGGTGTGAATGAAATCGGCAGGTTTGATCAGGCCGCGTAACGGATGCTGCCAGCGGATTAACGCTTCGGCCTTGTGGATGGCACCGGTTCCCAGTTCGACGATGGGTTGGTAGTGAAGCAGGAACTGTCGGCCATCGAGGACGGAGCGCATGTCGCTGACCAGGCGCATTCTTGTTAGCGCTTCTTCCTGCATTGACTGATCGTAAAAATTGCAGCGGTTGCGCCCATCCTTCTTGGCAGCATACATTGCTTGATCGGCATTTTTCAGCAGTTCGTCGATTTCGGTTGCGTCTCTTGGGTAAAATGTGACGCCGACACTGGCGGAGATGTGGATCTGTTCGTTTTTCAGCTGGAAGGGTTCGGACAGTTGCTTCAGGATGTTTTGCACCACGCGATCGACGCTTGCCGGCTCGTTCAATTCGCCCAAAATGACGGTGAACTCGTCGCCGCCGAGCCGTGCGACCGTGTCCGATTCGCGCACGCAGGCGCGCAGCCGGTCAGCCGCTTCCTTCAGCAGGGTGTCTCCCATGTCATGCCCGAGAGTGTCGTTGACATCTTTGAAGTGGTCGAGGTCAAGTAATATCAGCGCCATTGTCTGGTTGGAGCGGTGTGCTTTTCGGATTGCGCTCTGTAGTTGCTCGTGAAACATGCTGCGGTTCGAGAGGCCAGTCAGCACATCAAAATTTGCTTGTTGCCAGATCAGTTTTTCCGACTCTTTTCTGACAGTGATGTCAGATGTGAGAGCAACGTAATAACGAACTTTGCCATCTTCTCCTCGGATGATATCGATCGTGCGCCAAGCCGCATAGATCTTGCCGTCTTTGCGCCGGTTCCAGAATTCGCCCTCCCAATGGCCGGTACTGTTGAGCGTAGACCACATTTCCCGGTAGAAGCTGGCATCATGCTGGCCTGAACTCAGTATGCGCGGATTTTGGCCAAGTGCTTCGGCTGCCGAATAGCCGGTCATCCGTTCGAAGGCTGGATTGACCGCAACGATCTTGTTGTCGATATCGGTGATCATGACCGATTCGCTGCTGCGCTGGTACACCATCTGTGCCAGCATCAGGCCTTCTTCCGCCTGTTTACGTTCAGTTATATCGGCTATGTAACCGTGCCATAACGTGCTTCCGTCTTCGAGTTTTTCCAGCGCAGCGTTGCCATGCAACCAACGCAAACCATGCGTCGGCAGATTGACGCGGAATTCATGCTGCCAAGCCTGCATTGTGCGCACCGATTCATCGACGGATGCGCGGGTCATGGGAAGGTCATCCGGATGAATTACCTGAATCAACAGATTGGCATCATTTCGCACTTGCTGCGGTGTAAGACCTAAGAAACGGGAGACGCCGTCGCTGATGAAGGGAAGGGTATAACTTCCGTCAGGATACTGGCGTAATTGGAACAGCATCCCTGGCACGTGGGCAGTCAGGTTCGCCAAAAGCGCATGACTGTCGCGCAAATCGTTTTCGATCTGTCGTCGTTCGGTGATGTCACGCGAAAGACCCAATACCCCGACAAGCTGGTTGTCTGCCGTTCTGACGACCTCCTTGGTGGTTTCCAGCAGGGCGCGCCGTCCATCTTTCGGAAATGAAATCCACTCCTCATACGTTGTCGGAATTCCTGAAATAAGCGTAATGCGGTCGGAGGCGCGGAAACTGTCTGCCAGTTCTGAAGGGAAAAAATCATAATCGGTCTTGCCTAGAATAGTTTTTTCGGGCGCGCCAAAGAACTGTTCTGCCGCATGGTTGCAAGCCAGGTAGGTACCCTGTTCGCTTTTTAGCCAGACCATATCCGGAATAGTCTGTACCAGGCTGTGCAACCGCGCTTCTTTTTCGGCCAGGCCAAAGCGCGCGGTTTCTTCCTCCATTTGTGCATGCACTATGCGCGAGGCACCCAAGAAGAAAACGACGGCCAGGACGAAGACGACAGCCGCCAGCTTGGCGTTGAAAGTGACAATGCCGGCGTTGTACTCGCTGGCAGGCAGCAGGGAAACCGTTTTCCAGGCGTAGTTCGTAGCGTTTGCCCGGACGTTATTTCCAGATGACGGGCTGGTTGCACCATTTTGGCCAACTTGCCATTCACGTAATGGGTAAACGGTGACAAATGTCCACAAGCCGTCCTCAGTAGTGAACTGCCCGTTTTCACCGTTACTGATGGTTTGCCATGCATCCGGGTAACGTTGCGCCAGCGTCAGATCATTACGACCGAACATGAAGCCGAATTCATCTTCGCTATGGGGGCCCTTGAGCCAGTATCCTTCGTGGTTTACCAGCCAGCTTGAACGTTCCTGAAGCCGGGTAATTTGCGCAAAGCGATTCAGCAGGTCAGTGGCGGAATAGTTGATCAGGAAAATTCCGCGGTGGTTACCACGGCTATCGAATACCGGCATGCCGAAACGGATGGTTGGATTGATCGGCTGTTCGATCTGATCGTGTTCGACATTCAGATCCAGGGGCGAAACAAAAACCTCGCCAGCGGATAATTTGTTGGTCTCTTCGAAAAAATAGCGTTGCCCCTTGTACTGGAGTTCGGATTTCCAGACGATTTGCGGCCTGTCTTTCTCGTAATCGACCCGCACCCTTTCCATCCCGGTTTCATCGATCCAGCGGATTTTGTCATACACCTGCTTGGCGTACGAAAAGGCGGCCCAATCGGTGGCCAGATTGGACAGATTGCGATCATTGGGGGTATCCAGCAATTGCAGATTTTCGGGGCGGCTGGCGAGGTACAGCAGGTCGTGACGGATTCTTTGTAGCGTTTGACTGATTGAAACTGTCCCGGCAATGACGGTTTCATGTTGTTTGCGTGCCTGCTCGGTCTGCATACGCTGTACTTCCGTGCGATGAATCAGCAGCGATCCGACGCCAATTAGCAGTGCGACCGGCAAAAATTGCACCAGCACGCGGAAAATGCTGCTTTGACGGATAGACTCGTATTTAAATGGCATCTTCATTGGATGTCACTGTGAACTGGACGGCAGCAAGGCACACAAACACCTATCGAAGCCTGATATTCAACAAGCTTCGATACATAACAGCGGGAGCCGATTATTATCAGCGGTGACGATAGGCCCATGAGTGTGTCATAAGGTCCAAAGAGCAAATTCGAGCGCTTCCTGACACTAAGGTATTTCAG
>JAYFNP010000345.1:0-2689 GCA_034933385.1 Burkholderiaceae bacterium
ACCATTTGCGACACCGATTGAGCAGTCAGCGGATTGTCCGGATGTTCAGGACAGTAGGGCGTTCCGACGCGCGCATACAATAGGCGCAGGTAGTCGTGAATTTCGGTGACCGTGCCGACCGTCGAACGCGGGTTGTGCGAGGTAGCCTTCTGCTCAATCGAAATTGCTGGCGACAACCCCTCGATCAAATCGACGTCCGGCTTTTCCATCAGTTGCAGGAATTGGCGCGCATAGGCAGACAGCGATTCGACATAGCGCCGCTGGCCTTCGGCATATAGTGTGTCAAACGCAAGCGATGACTTGCCGGATCCAGACAGGCCGGTGATCACGACCAGCTTGTTGCGTGGCAAGTCGAGATTGATGTTTTTCAGGTTGTGCGTGCGCGCACCGCGGATGCGGATCTGTTCACGGTTTTCTTTCATGGGCGGCTTCGGCGGCGGGATTTCGCCCGGCCGGAAATAATGACTGCAGAACCTGACACTATAGCCGATTTGCTTTTATGCTTCAGGATGCGACTAAGCAGGCAAATGATGTGCTGGCCCGTAAGAAACAAAAAAGCCCCGAAACGTTTCGTTTGCGGAGCTTTAATGTTGAACTGCAAATAGATTTTGGTGCCCACGGAGGGACTCGAACCCCCACACCTCGCGGCACATGGACCTGAACCATGCGCGTCTACCAATTCCGCCACGTGGGCTTTCGTGCATCTGCTATTATAGGCGACTTGCCGCCTAACAAAAAAATAACTGCCGGCAAGTGATGCAAAGAACGGAATTATAGCGTGAAACGGCCGAAAGTCAATTGTTTGTAGATGACTTGCCGGCTTCGGGTTTTTAGCTGCACGGATTCTTTATGTCTGTCCGGTTATGGCGCATTGGAAAGTATTTGCATCCGAATTTTATTAACTACCAAAGAACCATTTGAACCAATACCCCTATCCCATACCCAGCCGCGAAGACATTCTCGGCTTGTTGCGTACGTCGAAAGCCAAATATGACGTACATGCTTTTGCTCTTGCCCTTGGCGTTAAACGCAGGGAGACGGAAGGCTTTTTACGTCGTCTGGCCGCGATGGAGCGCGATGGCCAGCTCAGGAAAGATGCAGACGGCCAATACCAGTTGCTCAACCAGCAGGCTTTCATCCTCGGTCGTGTCAGCAGCCATATCGACGGTTACGGTTTCCTGATTCCAGAAGAAGGCGGGGAAGACATCTTCCTGCCGGAAGGCGAGATGCGCAAGGTGCTGCACGGCGATCGGGTACAGGTGCGCATCGTCGGCACGGATCGTCGTGGCCGTCCGGAGGGATCAATAGTCGAAGTCGTCAGTCGCGCCAATACTCATGTGATCGGCCGCTTGTTGAACGAAAACGGCGTCTGTGTAGTCGCGCCTGAAGATCGCCGTATCAACCAGGATATTTTGCTGTCGGGTTCGCCTGGCAAGGCGAAACACGGGCAGGTGGTCAGCGTCAAATTGATCGAGCAGCCTTCGCGCTACACGCAGCCGGTCGGAAAGATGGAAGAAGTGCTGGGCAACATCGACGATCCCGGCATTGAGATCGAGATTGCAGTGCGCAAATTTGGCGTGCCGCACATTTTTCCAGAGTCGGCACTGGATCTTGCCGCAAAGCTGCCAGCTGAGGTGCTGGAGAAGGATATTGTTGATCGTGTTGACTTGCGCGATATTCCGCTGGTGACAATTGATGGTGAGGATGCGCGGGATTTTGACGATGCGGTGTATTGCGAGCCGGTGAAAATTGGGCGCACCAGCGGTTTCCGGATGATTGTCGCGATTGCCGACGTTAGCCATTACGTGCAACCGAACGATGCACTTGATGCTGAGGCGCTGAAGCGTAGCACGTCGGTGTATTTCCCGCGGCGCGTGATTCCTATGTTGCCGGAAAAGTTGTCGAACGGGTTGTGTTCATTGAACCCGGGTGTCGACCGGCTGACGCTGGTATGCGATGCCGTCATCAATGGTGATGGCGACATCACAGCATATCAATTCTATCCAGCGGTGATCCATTCCGCGGCACGCCTGACCTATACCGAAGTGGCTGCGATTTTGGGCAACACGAAAGGGCTCGAAGCCGCGAAACGCAAGGAACTGGTACCGCACTTGCTGAATCTGTATGCATTGTTCCGTGTGCTGAACCAGGCACGGCAAAAGCGTGGTGCGATCGATTTCGAGATGGCCGAGACCTACATCGTCAGCAACGATCAGGGCAAGATAGAAAAAATCTTGCCGCGTGAGCGTAATGATGCACACAAGCTGATTGAAGAATGCATGCTGGCGGCGAACGTGTGCGCAGCCGATCTGCTGAAGCGGCATGACCAGCCCGGAACCTATCGCGTCCATGCCGGACCGACGGTCGAGCGCCTGAACCAGTTGAAGACGTTCCTGAAGCAGGCTGGCCTGACGTTGGGTGGCGGCGACAATCCGGCGCCGTCGGATTACGCAGAATTGATGGACAAGGTCAAAACGCGCCCGGATTCGATTCTGATTCAGACGATGATGCTGCGCTCAATGCAGCAGGCAGTGTACAGCCCGGATAACATCGGCCATTTCGGCCTAGCGTATGAAGCATATACGCATTTCACCAGCCCGATCAGGCGCTACCCGGATCTGTTGACGCATCGTGCGATCAAGGCAATCTTGCAGGGAAAACGCTACGAACCGAAGGGAATCGAGACCAG
>JAYFNP010000346.1:0-5925 GCA_034933385.1 Burkholderiaceae bacterium
GCCGATGCCGGTCACCAGAATGCCGAAGGTGGTGTCGATTGCCGGTACCGCCGGTTGCGGCAAAGTGAAGGCTGACAGGCTAGCATGTTCGCCTGCCAGTGCAGCCGCCGTTTGCAGTGGCTTCAGTTGACCGCCGATGACGGTGACGAAGCTGGGGCAATGGCCTTTGACGCAGGAATAATCCTTGTTGCACGACGACTGGTTGATTTGCCGTTTGCGGCCGAAGTCGGTTTCCAGCGGTTCGACCGACAGGCAGTTCGAAACGATGCTGCAATCGCCGCAGCCTTCGCACACCGCTTCATTGATGACGATGCGCTTGGCTGGGTCTGGGTATTGGCCGCGCTTGCGCATGCGGCGCTTTTCCGAGGCGCAATACTGGTCGTAGATGATCGCGGACACGCCGGGCAGTTCGCGCAATTCGCGCTGCACCGTGTCGAAATCGTCGCGGTGGCGGATGGTCACGCCGCGCGCCCAGTCGGTGTTGCGCGGATACTTGTCTGGCTCGTCGGTGACCACGACAATCGGCTGCACGCCTTCGGCGGCCAGCTGGCGCGAAATCATCGGCGGGTCGAGCGGGCCGTCGAACGGTTGGCCGCCAGTCATCGCAATGACGTCATTGAACAGGATCTTGTAAGTGATGCTGACCTTGGCCGCGACCGCGGCGCGAATCGCCAGCAGGCCGGAATGCAGATAGGTGCCGTCGCCGAGGTTGGCGAATATGTGCGGTTCGGCGGTGAACGGCGCCTGGCCGATCCAGGTTGCGCCTTCGCCGCCCATATGCGTGAACGTGGTCGAATCGCGGTTCATCCACAGCACCATGTAATGGCAGCCGATGCCGGCCAGTCCGCGGCTGCCGGCCGGCACGCGGGTCGAAGTGTTGTGCGGGCAGCCAGAACAGAAGAACGGTATCCGGTCGCGGTCGCGGTCCGGTTTCAGCGTCAGCTTCAGCGAATCTTCCTTGGCCTGCAGGTAGGCGGCGCGTTCCTGCATGCGGATGCGCACCCGCTGTTCGATCGGGTGACCGGCAAAATATTGCGATACCCGCGCGGCAATCGTCCGTGCGATTCTCGATGGCGACAATTCAAAGGTCGCCGGCAGCAGCCAGTCGCCGTGACCAGCGCCGCGCGGATTGCTCCATTCGCCGCTGTCGTCGAACTTGCCGACCACGCGCGGCCGCTCGCCATCTTTCAGGTTGTACAGTTCTTCCTTCAGCTGGTATTCGATCATCTGGCGCTTTTCTTCGATCACCAGAATTTCGTCCAGCCCGCGTGCAAACGCCCGCACGCCATCCGCTTACAGCGGCCAGTTCATGCCGACCTTGTACAGCCGGATGCCGATGTCACGCGCTGCCGCTTCGTCGATGCCGAGATCGGCCAGCGCCTGGCGCGTATCGGCATACGACTTGCCGGTGGTGATGATGCCGAAGCGCGCATGCGGGCTGTCCCAGACGATCCGGTTCAGCCGGTTGGCGCGCGCATAGGCCAGCGCCGCATACCATTTGTAATGGTTCATCCGCGCTTCCTGTTCGAGCGCGGAATCCGGCCAGCGGATGTTCAACCCGTCGGCCGGCATTTCGAAATCGGTCGGCAGCACGATTTGCACGCGGTCCGGATCGATTTCGACCGAGGCGCCGGATTCGACCAGATCGGTGACGCATTTCATCGCCACCCACAGGCCGGTGTAACGGCTCATCGCCCAGCCGTGCAAGCCGAAATCAAGGAATTCCTGCACCGACGACGGATACAGCACCGGGATGCCGGCCGCCTTCAGCACATGCTCGCTCTGGTGCGCCAGCGACGACGATTTCGCCGCATGGTCGTCGCCGGCGATCACCAGCACGCCGCCGCGCAAGGCGCTGCCGGCGTTGTTGCCATGCTTGAACACGTCGCCGCAGCGGTCGACGCCCGGCCCCTTGCCGTACCACATCGAAAATACGCCATCGACTTGCGCGCCGGGGAACATGCCGACCTGCTGGGTGCCCCAGATGCTGGTCGCGGCCAGGTCTTCATTCAGGCCGGGCTGGAAGGTGATTTGCTGCGCATCGAGGTATGGTTTCGCGCGCCACGCGGCCAGATCGACCCCGCCCAACGGTGAGCCGCGATAGCCGCTGATGAAGCCGGCGGTGTTCAGTCCGCTCTGCCGGTCGCGCTGGCGCTGCAGCATCGGCAGCCGAACCAGCGCCTGCGTGCCGGTCATGAAAGCGCGGCCGCGTTCGAGCGAATACTTGTCGTCGATGGAAACGTTAGCGCGCAGCGGCGGGGAAAGTTTGCTCATGCCTGCCTCGGGGAATTCATGCTGCCTGATTCATTCATCCGCCTGTCCTGGCCGAATTGTGCGTCGGTCAGGTCGCCAGGGGTTTCTGGCAGTAAAAATATACTGCCGCCTGTATTTCAGGATGACCGCAGAAAATCTGGCCATATAGGGTATTTATGATACATACCCCATCATTTTCCCGAAGATTTGGCTCCCAGACCGTGTTCCTGGCGGGCTTTGGTGACCAGTTCGTCCATCACCGCCAGCATCGACAGGTGCATGCCGGTTTCGTTCTGCACGGTGCCGGGACGGGTCGCGGCGTGCGAGGCCGACGTGATGAAGCGGCCGTCAATCGCGATCATCGGTACGCCGTCGATGCCGTAAGCCTTGGCAAGGCTGGCCGCATTCATCCCGCTCGACTGGACCGAGAACGAGTTGTAGTGTTCGATGAAATTTTTCCGGTCGACACCATGCTGTTCGACGAAATCGGCTGCGGCGCTTTCGCTGCCCAGCCGCTTGTGTTCGACCTGCACTGCATTGAAAATCTGGTCGTGCAGCGCCTCGAGCTTGCCCATGGCCTCCAGCGCGTAATACAGCTTGGCCTCGTCCGGCCGGACCGGGATGCGTTTGAACACGATCCGGTTGCCTTGCTTGTGCGCCCAGGCCGTCAGTTTCGGATCGAGTGCATAACAGTGGTTGCAGAAATAACCGAAGAATTCAAGCACTTCGATCTTGCCGTTGGCATTGGTCGGCTGCGCCGTCTTTAGCGTTATATATTGTCCGTTGCCTGACTCGCCGGAAGAGGCCGGTGCTGCACCGGCGTTGGGCGCTTGTTGATCCGCAGAGGCGGGCGGGGCAACAGCGGCGGCGGGCTGACTGGCTGACGCTGGCGGCGCCGCCGGCTTGTCGGACGACTGGCTGCAGGCGGCGAGCGCCAACGCGATCAAAACGGGAGCCAGCAGATGGCGCAGGATCAGGCGCATGGTCGCGTCCTTTCTATTTGGGAATGCGGATCACGGCGGCGTCGACCCCGCCTTCGGACAGTTTGCTGCGCACCTTGTTCATCGCTTCGACCTGGCCGAACGGCCCGATGCGCACCCGATACAGCGTGCTGCCTTGCGACGGCATTTCCGAAATGCGCGCTTCATGGCCTAACAGTGCCAGCTTGGCGCGGGCGTTTTCTGCATCATTATGGTCGCGATAGGCACCGGCTTGCAGGTAATAAGTCCATTTTTCGTCCGACTTGGCCGCTGGTTTGCCATTATCGGCGGCTTTGGCCTCAGGCTTTTTCTGCTGTTTGTCGGCGGCAGTCTTGCTGTCATGCGGCGTCGGCTTGGCGTCCGCCTTGGCGGGTGCCTTTTGATCAGTCGGGATCTCAACGATCGTCGGGCTGGATTCCTTGACGAAGTCTTTGGCAGCTTCCTTGGACGCATCCTGCTTGCCATACAGCGGCTTGTTCGGGTCTACCGCTTGCGAAGGTGCCGCTTCGGCCACTTTTTCCGTTCGCCCCTGCTTGTTGCTCAACGGTGCCGACGACTTGCTGATCATCAGCGCGACCACGATGGCGACGCAAAGTCCCACCACCAAGCCGATGATTACGCCAAGCAAGGTGCCGCCGGATTGTTTCTGAAGTTTATGCATAGTCACTCGCTCACATTCGGTCGGGCGCCGAAACGCCCAAAAGCGCCAGGCCATTACGCAACACTTGCCGGGTCGCACACAACAACGCCAACCGCGCCTGCTTGACGGCTTCGTCGTCCACCAGAACCCGTTCGGCATTGTAATAGCCATGCAGTTCGCCGGCCAGATCGCGCAGATAGAACGCTACCTGATGCGGGCCCAGTTCGTCCAGTGCGCGCGCCAGCATTTCCGGGTATTCGGACAAGCGTGCCAATAGCGCAAATTCGCGATCAAGCGTCAGTGGCGACAGATCGACGGTATCCAGCGACGATTCGTCGCCGCCCCATTGCGCCAGCACCGAGCAGATGCGCGCATGCGCATACTGAATGTAATATACCGGGTTTTCTTCGGAGCGTTCCAGCGCCAGATCGACATCGAACACGAATTCGGTATCGGCTTTTCTGGAAATCAGGAAAAAGCGCACCGCATCGCGGCCGCGCACCGTTTCGCCGCCGCCCGACCATTCGATCAGGTCGCGTACCGTGACATACGACCCGGCGCGTTTCGAAATCTTCACTTCAGCGCCATTTTTCATCACGGTAACCATCTTGTGCAGCACGTAATCCGGATAGTCTGCCGGAATACCGACGTTGACCGCCTGCAAACCGGCGCGCACCCGGGCGATGGTGCCGTGGTGGTCGCTGCCCTGGATATTGATCGCCTTGGTAAAACCACGCTGCCATTTGCTGATGTGATAGGCGACGTCCGGCACGAAATAGGTATAGGTGCCGTCGGATTTCATCATCACCCGATCCTTGTCGTCGCCGTAGTCGGTGGTGCGCAGCCACAGCGCGCCTTCGTTTTCGTAAGTCTTGCCGGCGGTTTTCAGCGCGCTGACCGCCGCATCGACCTTGCCGTCAACGTATAGCGACGATTCTAGGTAATAGTTGTCGAAGCGGATGCCGAACGCCTGCAGGTCGATATCCTGTTCGTGGCGCAGATAAGTGACGGCAAATTCGCGGATCGATTCCAGGTCTTCGACGTTGCCGCTGGCGGTCACCGGCTGGCAGTTGCGCGCTTCAAGCGTTTTCTTCGCCAGAAAATCGGTGGCGATATCGGCGATATAGTCTCCGTTGTATGCGCTTTCCGGCCACAGCTCGTCGCCCGGTTTCAGGCCGCGAGCGCGCGCCTGCACCGAATGCGCCAGGTTGCTGATTTGTACGCCAGCGTCGTTGTAATAGAACTCGCGCGTGACCTGATAGCCCTGCGATTCCAGCAGCGCCGCCAGCGCATCGCCCAGCGCGCCTTGCCGGCCGTGGCCGACATGCAGCGGGCCGGTCGGGTTGGCGGAGACGAATTCGACCATCACCTTCTTGCCGGTACCGACATCGCTTTTGCCATAATTCTCCGCCAGTCGCAGGACAGAGCGGATCACCGCTTGCTTGGCTGCCGGCGCGACACGCAAATTGATGAAGCCGGGGCCGGCGATTTCGGCCGACTCGAGCAAACCTTTCCCGGCCGGATTGGCCAGCAGTGCGGCCACGATGGTCTGCGCCAGCTCACGCGGGTTTTTCTTCAATGGCTTGGCAAGTTGCATCGCGATATTGCAGGCGATGTCGCCGTGCGACGGGTCGCGTGGCCGTTCGAGTGCAATGGTCGGCGCGAGGCCGGTTTCGGACAGGATAGGTTCAAGCGCCTGTTGAATCAGGCTGGCAATCTGCAGTTTTTGTTGGACAGGCATGGAAATGAAACGATCTGCTGCGGAATGGTAAAAGAGGCTTGCATTATACTGGTTTGCAGCGCCGGTTTGCCGTTTGGCGGCGAGGCAGGGAATGCAAAAATCCCCTTGCCGCAACGCGGACAAGGGGATTTAAGGGCAGAAAGCGGGTTTTACCGTTTGCTGTAGCCACGGCCGGCGCGCTGGCCGCGATGATGCGGGCCTACCTCGGCGTCGAAGATTTTCTGCTGTTCCGGAGTCAGCACGGTGTAGAACTTTTTAAGTTCGACCAGTCGGACGGTCATGCGTGCCTGGTGATCCTTCATCATGTTGAG
>JAYFNP010000347.1:0-13335 GCA_034933385.1 Burkholderiaceae bacterium
GCCCTGGTTCTACGCCGGTCTCGGTGTCGATCCGCTGCTGGCGGGGGACAGCGATGCAATGGCGCTGCTGTTGTTTGTACTGGTGCTGCCGCTGTTCACGTTCTTCCTGTCGCCGCTGATGTCGCTCAGCTCGCGCAAGCACGAATACGAAGCCGATGCGTTCGCGGTCCAGCACACGAATTCCGCGGATATGGTTTCTGCGCTGGTCAAGCTGTACCAGGACAATGCCGCAACACTGACGCCCGATCCGTTGTATTCCGCCTTTTATGATTCGCATCCGCCAGCCAGCCTGCGGGTTGGCAAGCTGCTGGCAACATGATGGCTGAGATCACCGCTACCATCATTGCCGCGCATGGGCGCAATTACGTTGCGCTGGCGGGCGAGGTGCCGCTGCATTGTGTAACGCGCGGCAAAAAGAGCGATGTGGCGGTCGGCGACCGTGTCCGGATCAAAACCAGTTCAGCCAACCAGGGCGTGATCGAAGCGATCAGTGAACGCAAAACATTGTTGTTCCGTTCTGATCAATACCGGTCGAAGCTGCTGGCGGCGAATGTGACGCAATTGTTCATCGTGGTGGCGACCGAGCCAGGCTTTGCCGACGATCTGGTGTCACGCGCGCTGGTGGCCGCCGAGGCGGCCGGTGTTACGGTGCACCTGATTCTGAACAAGACCGACGTGGCGGGCATGCTGCCGAAAGTGCGCGAACGCCTGCAACCGTATGCGGCGCTGGGTTACCCGGTGCATGAAGTCTCCGCGCTCGGTACCCCCGATGTTACCCGTGCAACGCTGTTGCCATTGCTGGCCGGACAGACGACGATCTTGATCGGCCAGTCCGGCATGGGAAAATCGACGATCGTGAACTTGCTGGTGCCGGATGCCGAGATCGCGACCCGAGAAATATCGACCGCGCTCGACACTGGCAAGCACACCACGACATTTACCCGGATGTACACCATTGATGCCGACACGGCGGTAATCGATTCCCCCGGTTTTCAGGAATTTGGGCTGTACCATTTGACCGAAGGCATGCTGGAACGCGCATTTCGCGAATTTGCGCCGTATCTGGGGCAATGCCGCTTTTACAATTGCCGCCATCTGGCCGAGCCGGGTTGTGCTGTTCTGGCCGCGGTCGAGGGTGGGGAAATCGCGCCCATGCGTCATGCGCTGTATGCGCAATTGGTACATGAATCGTCGCAAAAGCTTTATTGATTGATAATGTTCCGTGGCTTTTGTCCGCTAATCCCGTATAATCCAACATTTACCACTTCCGGCGGTAGGCGCCAACTTAGCCTATGGCAATCAAGCATTTTCTCCAGCTGAGCGACTTTACACTCGACGAACTCGAGCACGTGATCCAGCGTGCCCATATCCTCAAGCGCAAGTTCAAGAATTACGAAATCTACCATCCGCTGGTCGATCGCACGCTGGTGATGGTATTCGAGAAAAGTTCGACCCGTACCCGGCTGTCGTTCGAGGCGGGCATTCAGCAGCTTGGTGGTAATGCGATTTATATCAACACTCAGGATTCGCAGCTTGGCCGCGGCGAACCGGTCGAAGATGCGGCGCAAGTGATGTCGCGCATGTCCGATATCATCATGGTGCGTACTTTCGGGCAAGAGATCATCGAGCGTTTCGCTGCGAATTCGCGTGTGCCGGTGATCAACGGTCTGACCAACGAGCATCACCCGTGTCAGGTGCTGGCTGATGTGTTCACCTTCATCGAACACCGCGGCCCGATCAAGGGCAAGACGGTTGCCTGGGTCGGTGACGCGAACAACATGCTGTATTCGTGGCTGCAGGCGGCAGAAATCTTCGATTTTCATGTGAATTTCTCGACGCCAGAGGGTTACGACCTCGACATGACGCTGGTCACGCCCGGTAATGCGCATTACACCAAATTCGCCAAGCCGGCGGATGCCTGCGTCGGCGCACATATGGTCACAACCGATGTCTGGACCAGTATGGGGTTCGAGGCGGAAAACGCCGAGCGGATGAAAGCGTTCGACGGTTGGTGCATCGATGGCGACAAGATGAAACTGGCTGCGCCGGATGCGGTGTTCATGCATTGCCTGCCGGCGCATCGAGGCGAGGAAGTGACCGCCGAAGTCATTGACGGGCCGCAATCGGTGGTGTGGGACGAGGCTGAGAATCGCTTGCATGTCCAGAAGGCTTTGATTGAATACCTGCTGTTAGGCAAAGTGAATGAATAGAAACTGATGCAGGCGATTCCGGCGCAGGTTAAGCTAGCTTGCGAGGTTAAGGCGCGAAGCACCGGCCGTAGCCAAAACCGGCGGCACGAACACCGACTTAAGCAAAGAATTTAACGAAGAAACATCATGTCAACCATCCTTCAATCCGTACCTGTCAATCAGAAAGTGGGCATCGCCTTTTCCGGCGGCCTCGACACCAGCGCGGCCCTGCACTGGATGCGCCAGAAAGGCGCGATTCCCTATGCCTATACCGCCAATTTGGGGCAGCCTGATGAATCCGACTACAACGCGATTCCGCAAAAGGCCAAGCTGTATGGTGCCGAGCAGGCGCGCCTGATCGATTGCCGCGAACAACTGGTGGCCGAGGGCATTGCCGCCCTGCAAAGCGGTGCCTTTCATGTCTCCACGGCCGGCCTGACCTACTTCAACACCACGCCGCTCGGCCGCGCGGTGACAGGCACTATGTTGGTGGCTGCAATGCAGGAAGATCAGGTCAACATCTGGGGTGATGGCAGTACCTTCAAGGGCAACGACATCGAGCGTTTCTACCGTTACGGCTTGCTGGTCAATCCGGCGCTGCGCATCTACAAGCCCTGGCTGGACGACCGTTTCATCCAGGAACTGGGTGGACGCAAGGAAATGTCGGAATTCCTGATCAAGTCCGGTTTCGATTACAAGATGTCGGTCGAAAAAGCTTATTCCACCGATTCCAACATGCTGGGTGCGACGCACGAAGCGAAAGATCTGGAATTCCTGAGCAGCGGCATGAAAATCGTCGAGCCGATCATGGGCGTGGCCTTCTGGCGCGACGAGGTCGAAGTCAAGCGCGAGGAAGTGACCATCCGTTTCGAAGAAGGCCGTCCGGTGGCGCTGAATGGCGTGGTGTATTCCAGCCTGGTCGATCTGATGCTGGAGGCCAATCGCATTGGCGGCCGTCACGGTCTGGGCATGAGCGACCAGATCGAAAACCGTATCATCGAAGCCAAGAGCCGCGGCATTTACGAAGCTCCGGGACTGGCGCTGCTGTTCATCGCCTATGAACGCCTGGTGACCGGCATCCATAACGAAGACACCATCGAGCAGTACCGCGACAGCGGACGCAAGCTCGGCCGCTTGCTGTATCAGGGCCGCTGGTTCGATTCCCAGGCGATCATGCTGCGTGAGGCGGCGCAGCGCTGGGTGGCACGCGCGATCACCGGCGAAGTTACGCTGGAACTGCGCCGCGGCAACGACTACTCGATCCTGAATACCGAATCGCCCAACCTGACCTACGCGCCGGAACGACTGTCGATGGAAAAGGTCGACGATGCGCCGTTTACGCCGCAAGATCGCATCGGTCAGCTGACGATGCGCAATCTGGACATTGCCGATACGCGCCACAAGCTCAGCATCTACAGCAGTGTCGGCTTGCTCAACGCAGATTCGACCGTGGCGCTGCCGCGCCTCGACAAAAACAGCAGCAAATAACGCCAGTTCGCTGGTGACAGACGGCGCCTGCACTTCAGGCGCCGTTTTTGATGTAACTCCTATGAGCCGACTGACATCGTCCGGCGGCAATCGCAAATCCCCACAGAGAGGTTTTTATGAGCACCCAATTCGACAACGTCAGCGTCATCAAGAAATCCAACGTCTATTTCGACGGCAAATGCGTGTCGCACGCGGTCATTCTGGCCGACGGTACGAAGAAAACCATCGGCGTGATCCTGCAGTCGAAGCTGACCTTCAACACCGGCGCGCCGGAAATCATGGAAATCATCGGCGGCCAATGCCGCGTGAAACTGGCTGGCGAAAGCGAAGCAAAGACCTACGCTGCCGGCCAGAGCTTCAAGGCACCGGGAAATTCCAGCTTCGAGATCGAGACGATCGAGACGCTGGACTACGTTTGCCACTATGGCTGAAGCAGTTTTCGGCCATAAAATATACTAGAGCCTGTATTTTTAAAGTGTCTCAAAAATACTGGCCTGGCGGCATGATTTTGTTGCATACCCCCTGAATTTTCGCTTTTTCGAGGTGAAAATCGGGTTGGGGCGTGTTACAGGATCAGCGGTTCCGGTTCCAGCTTGACGCCAAACTTGGTCGCGACATCCGTCTGAATCGCCTGCGCCAGTTGTGCGATGTCTTGTCCGCTGGCGCCGCCGCGGTTGACCAGCACCAGCGCCTGCGTTTCCGAGACGCCGGCGGCACCGCTGGTTTTGCCTTTCCAGCCCGCTTGATCGACCAGCCAGCCGGCCGCCAGCTTGTGGCTGCCGTCAGCTTGCGGATAGCTGACCAGTTGCGGGAAGCGCGCCGCGAGGTTTTTCAGCTGTTTGGCCGAAACGATCGGGTTTTTGAAGAAACTGCCGGCATTGCCGAACACCGTCGGGTCGGGCAGTTTGCGGGTGCGCACCGCGATCACGGCTTCGCTGATGTCGTGTGCGCTCGGACTGGCGATGCCGCGTGCGGCCAGTTCCTGCGCCAAGTCCGCATAGGTGGCATTCGGCTGCCAGCGTTTCGGCAGCGCAAAGGTCACGTCGAGGATCACCATGCGATTGCGAAACGTCCGCTTGAAGATGCTGTCGCGGTAGTTGAAGGCGCAATCGGCGTTCATGAACATGCGGACGTTACCGGTGTCGAAATCAAACGCGGTCAGCGAGTGCAGCGTATCTTTCACTTCGGCACCGTAAGCGCCGATGTTCTGTACCGGCGCGGCGCCGACACAGCCGGGAATCAGCGCCAGGTTTTCCAGCCCGGCCAACCCCTGGTTCAGCGTCCACAGCACGAACTGGTGCCAGTTCTCGCCGGCGGCGGCGCGCACGTAAGTGGCATCCTCGTCGTCGCCGGTCACGGCAATCCCGCGAGTCTCCATTTGCAGCACCAGGCCGGCAAAGTCGCCCGTCAGCAGGATATTGCTGCCGCCGCCCAGCACCAGGCGCGGCATTGCCGACAGTTCCGGATCGTTGCGCACCGCAGCCAGTTGCACCGCATTCGTGACATGCAGCAGGGCACTGGCTTTGGCATCGATGCCGAAGGTATTCAAATTGCGCAGCGAAACGTTGCGTTCGATGACCAATGGAGTGTTCATAGCGCGACGATTATACAGTTAGCTGCCGGGTGACATACCGAATGATAAAATGAGAAATTATTGTCCCACCGAACCAAAGGAAACCGCCATGCCATCGTTTGATGTCGTTCTGGAAGCCAACATGGTCGAAGTCAGGAATGCGATCGACCAGGCCAACAAGGAAATCTCCACCCGCTTCGATTTCAAGGGCAGCGACGCGCGTGTCGAGCAAAAGGAGCGCGAGCTGACTGCCTATGCCGATTCGGAATTCCAGCTGAACCAGTTGCGTGACGTGCTGATCGGCCGCCTGGCCAAGCGCAATGTCGACGTGCGTTTTCTCGACGATGGCAAGATCGAGAAGATCGGCGGTGACAAGGTCAAGCAAGTCATCAAGGTGAAAAACGGCATCGAAGCGACCGATGCGAAAAAGATCGTCAAGCTGGTGAAAGACAGCAAGATGAAGGTGCAGGCCAGCATCCAGGGGGAAGCGGTGCGCGTTACCGGTGCCAAGCGTGACGACCTCCAGGCAGCGATCGCGTTGCTGAAGAAGGATGTGTCCGATCTGCCGCTGGATTTCAACAATTTCCGCGACTGAGGTGCCGATGCGTGCGCTGCTTGCCGCCGCTCTGTCATTGCTGGCGCTGACTGCGCAGGCAGTCGATATTGCCGTGGTCGGGCTGTTTCCGGGCAAGGCGGTGCTGGTGGTGAACAATGGCGTGCCGCGCGCGTATTCGGTTGGCTCGACCGTGCATCCGGGGGTGACGCTGGTGTCGGCGAACGAATCGGGCGCCGTGCTGGAAGTCGGGGGCAGGCGCAGGAAGATCCCGATGGGGCAGCATGCCGGCAATGCCAATTCGGATAATGGGATGGCGACGCTGTCGGCCGACGGGCGTGGGCATTTCACCGCGGATGGACAGATCAATGGCGGCTCAGTGCGCATGCTGGTCGATACCGGCGCGACCCTGATAGCGTTATCGGCTTATGATGCGAAGCGCCTGGGCATCGATTATAAGAATGGCCGACCCGGACGAACCCAGACCGCCAATGGCCAGGTTCCAGTCTACCTGGTCAGGCTCGATAAGGTGAAAGTCGGTGGCATCGTGCTGCATCAGGTGGACGCACTGGTGCAGGAACGCGGTTTACACCAGCCGCTGTTGGGGATGTCATTTTTGAATCGCACCGAAATGCGCCGCGACGGCGATACGATGGTATTGAAGAAGCGGTATTGAATTCGGTGCAGCGTTTTAAACAATTCGGGGTCAGCACAATTATGGCTGACCCCGAATTGTTCCCGTGCATGATCCGGTATGCCGATGGCAGGGTATCGCTTCGTTTAACTCTGTCCCGCGGACTATTCGAGTTCGTCGCCGGTATCCTTCAGGCGTCGTTGTTTGACGGCTTCGGCCAACCCTTCGAGCAGCAGAACCGATTCTTCCCAGCCGATGCAGGCGTCGGTGACCGACTGGCCATAAGTCAGATCCTTGCCGGGGACCAGATCCTGCCGACCGGCGACCAGATACGATTCGACCATCACTCCGACAATGCGGCGATCGCCGCCGGCAACCTGCTTGCCGATATCGATGCAGACCGGAATCTGATTTTCGGCTTTTTTCGAGCTGTTGCCGTGCGAAGCGTCGATCATCACGCGCGCCGCGATGCTGCCGGCAGCGACTTCCCGGCAAGCGGCTTCGACGCTGGCGGCATCGTAATTCGGTGTTTTCCCGCCACGCAGGATGACATGGCAATCCTCGTTGCCGGAAGTGCGCACAATCGCCGATTGGCCGCCTTTGGTGACCGACAGGAAATGGTGTGGCTGCGATGCTGCCTTGATCGCGTCAATCGCAATTTTGACGTTGCCGTCGGTGCCGTTCTTGAACCCGACCGGGCAGGACAGTCCGGATGACAGCTCGCGGTGCACCTGCGATTCGGTGGTGCGTGCACCGATTGCGCCCCAGCTGACCAGGTCGGCAATGTATTGCGGGCTGATCATGTCGAGGAATTCGGTTGCGGCCGGCAGCCCCATCTCGTTCACGTTCAGCAGGATTTCGCGCGCCATGTGCAGGCCGTCGTTGATCTTGTAACTGTGGTCGAGGAATGGATCGTTGATCAAGCCTTTCCAGCCCACCGTGGTGCGCGGTTTTTCGAAATAGACGCGCATCACGATTTCCAGTTCGTTGATGAAGCGTTCGCGTTCGTGCACCAGTCGGCGCGCATAGGCCATGGCCGCTTTGGTGTCGTGAATCGAGCACGGGCCGATGATGACGATCAGCCTGTCGTCCTGGCCGTGCAGAATGCGATGCAGCGCCACCCGGGTGTCGGCTACGGTCTTGGCTGCTTTGGGCGAACAAGGCAGTTCTTTGATCAAATGTGACGGTGGCACCAGCTCGATGATTTCACGGATGCGTAGGTCGTCGGTGCGGGGCATGAGGTTCTCCTGGATTTTTTTCACTTCTAAATCATCCGTGGCATTCTTGATTTCGTCTTGCTGCGAATGATTTGGAACTGAAATTTCTGTCAAAAGGGTTAAACAAAAAAACCGCCATCACTGGCGGTTTTCAAGGAATTCGGTTTGGTCTTTTAGTCGAGTACTTGCCGCCGATCCACCGCCACTGGGCTGGAATAGCTAAAAAAGAAAAAAAAGTAAAAACGGATCGCGGACATGGTACTCGTTGCTCATTGATTAACCAAACTATATCAGAGATTGCAACCGGTCGCAAATTCAGGCGGTACCGCCGACCGTGACGTCCTCGATGCGCAGCGTCGGCTGACCGACGCCGACCGGCACGCTCTGACCTTCCTTGCCACAGACGCCGACACCGAAATCGAGCCGCAGGTCATTGCCGATCATCGATACGCGGTTCAACACGTCCGGGCCATTGCCGATCAGCGTCGCCCCCTTGACCGGATAGGCGATCTGGCCGTTTTCGATCATGTACGCCTCACTGGCGGAAAACACGAACTTGCCATTGGTGATGTCGACCTGGCCACCGCCGAAATTGACGGCATACAGTCCGTGCCGTACCGAGGCGATGATCTCGCGCGGGTCTTTATCTCCGCTGAGCATGTAGGTGTTGGTCATCCGCGGCAGCGGCAGGTGCGCGAACGACTCGCGTCGCGCATTGCCGGTCGTCTGCATCTTCATCAGCCGGGCATTCATGCTGTCGAGCATGTAGCCTTTCAGAATGCCGTCCTCGATCAATGTCGTGCACTGCGTCGGGTTGCCTTCATCGTCGATGTTCAGCGAGCCGCGTCGGTCGGCGATAGTGCCATCGTCGACCACGGTCACGCCCTTCGCAGCGACCCGTTCGCCGATGCGGCCGGAAAATGCGCTCGATTTCTTGCGGTTGAAATCGCCTTCCAGCCCGTGGCCGATTGCTTCATGCAGCAGCACGCCAGGCCAGCCCGGGCCAAGCACGACGGTCATCGGTCCGGCCGGGGCGGGCCGCGATTCGAGGTTGACCAACGCGGCGTTCACTGCATCGGTCGCATATTGCTCCAGCAGCGCTTCGGTGAAATACGCGTAATTGACTCGTCCGCCGCCGCCGCTGGAACCTTGTTCGCGCCGCCCATGCTGTTCTGCAATGACAGTAATCGACAGTCTTACCAGCG
Source organism: Burkholderiaceae bacterium (assembly GCA_034933385.1). Lineage (GTDB taxonomy): Bacteria > Pseudomonadota > Gammaproteobacteria > Burkholderiales > Burkholderiaceae_D > QZKY01. The sequence goes on from JAYFNP010000347.1 coordinate 8,860, forward strand.
GACGGATGTCGGCCGCCAGCACGCCATCGCTTCTGGCGACCAGCACCACGTCGTACTCGCCGGCCAGGCTGGCCATTACTTGCACGATGCGCGGATCTTTGGCGCGGGCGATGCGCTCGATTCTTTCCAGCAGCGCCACCTTCGCGGTCGCATCGAGTGACGCCAGCGGGTCGTTGGGCAGGTACAGCGAGCGCCCGCCGGTATGCCGCATGTCGGAGGCGATTTTTGCATTGCCGGAGCCCTGGCGTGCGATGGTGCGCGTCGCGTGGGCGGCTTTCGACAGCGCTGCGGCAGAGATTTCATCGGAATAGGCAAAGGCGGTCTTGTCGCCGGATATCGCACGCACGCCGACGCCCTGGTCGATCGAAAAGCTGCCGGTTTTGACGATGCCTTCTTCCAGACTCCAGCTTTCGTTTTTCGTGAACTGGAAAAACAGGTCGGCGTAATCGACGCGGTGTGCAAACACTTCGCCGAGTGCGCGCTGTAGTGTGCCTTCGTCGAGGTCGAAAGGGGTGAGCAGTGTGTCGCGGGAGATGGCCAGAATAGCGGGGTTGGGAGCAAACAGAGTCATGGAATGGTTGGGTTGATTCGATTCGGTAACACTGGATTGTAGAGGATTCGCGGCGTTCGCGTAGGCGGCGCCCGCCCGGTCGCGGTCATGCCGGCTGCCGGACGCCGGATTTTTGCGATATTTTCGGGAGTATATTCAAAAAATATGTCGTATGGCCAGATGTTCTGCGGCAGTTGAAAAATACACTATACAGTATATTTTCGAGGGAAAATGCCGCTCAAACGCCATTTTTACAGCTTGCGATGCTTCAACGCCGGCAGGCGTTCGCGAATGTCGGCCATTTGCTGCACATCCAGTTCGGCGATGACGACGCCTTCGCCTTCCGGCAATACATCGAGGATTTCGCCCCACGGGCTGACGACCATGCTGTGTCCCCAGGTGCGGCGGCCGGTTTCGTGCTTGCCGCCCTGGCCGGAAGCCAGCAGGTAGCACTGGTTTTCGATCGCACGCGCGCGCAACAAAATTTCCCAATGGACACGGCCGGTGGTGTAGACGAACGCCGCCGGCATTACCATCACGCTGCAGGTACCCATGGCGCGATACAGTTCCGGAAAACGCAAGTCATAGCAGACCGACAGGCCGACGCGGCCGAATGGCGCCTCGAACGTGACCACCTTGTCGCCTGGCGCGATGCTTTTCGATTCGTCGTAGGATTCATCGCCTTTGCTGAAGCTGAACAGGTGAATCTTGTCATAGCGCGCGACATTTTCGCCCTGCGGGTTGTAGACCATCATCGTGTTCAGCACCTTGCCCGGTACGTTCGACCGGATCGACATCGTGCCGCCAACCAGCCAGATGCCGAGCTCTTTCGCCATACCCGACATAAAATCCTGAATCTTTCCCCCACCGGCTTCTTCCGCATGCACCAGTTTGTCCGCATCCTGGGCTTCGAGCGATGGCCAGTATTCGGGCAGCAGCACCAGGTCTGCGCCTTGTTCCGCGGCTTGCGTGATCAGGCGACGGGCGGTGGCGATATTGGTGTCGATCGAGACGGCGGAAATCATTTGTACGGCGGCTATTTTTGTCATCATTTTTCCTAGCTGTCGGTAGTTGGACGTAACGCGCGCAGGGTTTCACTGATTTTGCGTTCGATCTTGTTCACGGACGGATCGTTCCAGGTGCCGGTGATCTGGTATTCGTAGGTCAGAATTTTCCTCAACGGATCGCGCAACACCAGTTGCGCCAGAAATGTCCCGACGCCGATCACCGGGTTGACAGCCATCCCGTAGACAACTGATGCAGCCGAAGCATTGACTTCCGGAATGACCACCACGTGCAGATTTTGCGTTTCTTTCACGACATCGGCAACCCCCTCGATCAGCACGGTCGCATTCAGTCCGCGCATTTTGAGGTTATCGGTTTTTGCTGCGCCATTGGTGATATCGGCGCTGGCATTGATGCTGTCGAATGCGAATCCGGCCGAGAAGATGTCGCGGAAATCGAGCGACAGCCGGCGCGGCAGCGATTGCAGGCTAAGCACGCCGAGCAGGCGGGCTACGCCCGGTTCGGCTTTCAGGAATTGTCCCGATTCCACCGCCAGACTGACCTTGCCGGACAGGCTGGGGATGTCGAAGGCGAACGGGCTGCCGTGCCATTCGAGATGGCCGTCGATCTTGCCCTTGCCGTTGCGCAGCACGTTCGGATAACCCATGCGGCCGAGCAGCTTGCCGGCGTTATCGATATGCAGCGCATAGGTCATCTTGGTGGCATTGTTGCCGCCTTGCGTGTTCCATTTGCCGGACGCTTTCAGGTTGGCATCCGGGTTGCTGATGGCAAGCTTGCTGATGGTCCATTCCCGGCCAGCCGTCCCCGGCGTGTTGCTGGCGACGAGTTCGGTACGCCCCAGTTTTTTGCCATACAGTTCGAAATTTTCCGCGATCAGGTCGATGGCCGGAAGCTGCGACGGCCCTTTTTCGCCGGTCAGCACGCCGCTGACATCGGATAACGCCGTTTTGGGAACAATCAGGCTGGTCAACCGTGCACTGACCTTGCCCTTGTTGGTGTCGATATCCTGCCAGTTGATTTGGCCGGAAGCGTGGGCGGATTTCAGATGCGCCTGCCCGCCGTTGTCGTTGAGCGTCGCATCGAGTTCGGCCTGTTCCAGCCGCAGGCCGGATAACGACAGCGTGTCAGCTCGGGCGTAGAAACGGGTCGGATCGATGTATTGAGCGAATCCGAGCTCGTTGGCCAGTCCGCCATTGGACGTGGATTTTTTCGCGCTGCGACCGGTAGCAGCAAGCGCTGTTTTCCATGCATCCAGATCGAGTGATTTCAGCGAGACTGACAGTGCCAGCCCGCTGGCCGGTTCCGGCGGACGCACGTTCACGCCGATGCCACCCTGAACCAGACGCCAGCCGGCATTTTTCCCGGCTGCTTTCTGGCGCACATAGCGCGCCGACATGTTCGTGCCGAGCGCCACGCGGATTTCGTCGCGCAGCCCATTGCCGGCAGCGGGCAGTGCAGAGACTTTCAGCTTGATGGGCAGTGCCTCGGCCGCGGCTTTTTTCAGCGGTTCCGGGAAATCCAGTTTCATGCCGCGCAAGTCGGATTCGAGCATGATGTCTGGCTGGCGACTTTTTTCGTTCACTGTCAGCGCATAGCGAGTATGGCCGCTAATCCGGTTCGACAGCGTCGGATAGATTTGGCGCAGTGCCTCTGTCGTCAGGTTTCCCGCGGCTTTGACCTGGAACTGCTTGTTGACTTGCGTGCCACCGGAAACCACGCTGGTTCCGCCGAGGAAATGGGCATTGACGCCATTCAGGTTGAATCCCTTGTCGCTGAATTCGAGTTTGCCTTTGACGTGCGACAGCAACGGCAGCCCTTTGAACAGGTTGATGTCATCATCAAGAAATTGCAGCGATCCCTGCACTGCGGTATCGAGCGCATGATTGAGCGGCATCTGGAATTTGAGCAACAGTTTCGCATCGCCGCTGGACTGAGTGTCATCGGTAAAGTTGCCGATCCATCCTGCGACCGGTGAAATGTTGGTGTAGTGCACGAAGTCGGGCAGTGCGCCGGACGCAGTACCGGTAATATCCAGCCTCATGTCGTTCGACGTCAGATCGGGAATGGTCGCCACGACGTTTTGCAAATCCACGTTCTCGGTTTTTGCCGTATCGCCCAGAATTTCAATGCGTTCGTTAGCTACCGTGATGCTGCCGTTGATCTGTTCGGCTTGCGGCCACAAAGCTGAACGCCCATCCTTCGCAAATCGTCCGGGCGTGTAATTCAGCTTCGCGTTTTCAAGGCGCATCGATAATTTGAACTCTCCCATTGGTTTGCCGCCGGGCGTCGCGGGTTTGAAAGGGAAATCATTCAGATCACCTTTCAGGCGAACGATGATGTCTCGCGCCATCCCGTCTTCCAGTGCACCGGTCATCCATTTGCGCGAGTATTCCGCCATTTGCAGCGGCAGGTAACGGCCAATCGTTTTGAGATCGAGACCATCCATCCGGCCGGTCAGGTCGATCGTTCCGGCTGCCTTTCCCGGCTCACGGTTGCCGGGCATCAGATGCTTGCCGGAAAACGAACCGCTCAAGCCCTGCTTGGTGAAATCCAGCTTGCCGATCTGAAACTGGAACTGATCTTTCGGCAAAAACGACCAGTTGGCCTGCATTTTGAACGTGTCGAACAGCATCGCCGGCTCGGCAAAATAGCCAGGAAGGTGCAGGATCAGGTTATCCGCATTGAGGCTGACGTTGCCACCCTGCTGGTTCGCTTCGACCCGTCCGGTCAAGTTTTCAAAGCCGGGGATGCCGGGAATCGCCGGTTGGGCGGGAATTTTGCCGCTAGCAGCGCGTGCCGGACGCGGTTTTTGCGCTTTCAGCGACAGGCCGACGAAGTGCCCGTTCAGGTTGTACGCGGCAATGTCCGGATAAGTTCCCTGCCACTGCACCGAGAAATCC
>JAYFNP010000348.1:0-3318 GCA_034933385.1 Burkholderiaceae bacterium
CGAGGCGAAAAAGGTTGGCGCGGCATTGGTGGCAAAAAATATTGCGTACCACATTGAAACGCAACTTCTCGACAAGCCGCGCCAATGGAAACCGCTCGTCTATTGCTGGCGTGGTGGCAATCGCAGCGGTGCGATGACACACATCCTGTCCAAAATCGGCTGGCATGCAGAACAACTCGAGGGTGGATACAAGACTTATCGTCGGCAAGTCATTGCGGCATTGGCCGATCGGTCGCAGCAATACACCTTCAACGTGATTTGCGGCACGACCGGCAGCGGCAAGAGCCGGCTGTTGCAAACATTGGCCGCCGCAGGGGTGCAAGTGCTCGATCTGGAAAAGCTGGCCGCACATCGCGGATCAGTATTAGGCAATTTACCGAGCGAAGCTCAACCGTCGCAGAAGGCTTTCGAGAGCCGAATTTGGGAAACCTTGCGCCATTTCGATTCGTCCCGCGTCGTATTCGTCGAATCGGAAAGCAAGAAAGTCGGGAGCCTGCGTGTGCCAGACGCGCTGATGGACAACATGCGCGGCTCAAGCTGCATTGCGCTGACGCTGTCGCGTCCGAACCGTGTGCGTTTATTGATGAATGATTATGCGCACTTTGTGTGTCACCCAGAGATCCTGAACGAGCAATTGACGCGCCTGACGGATTTGCACGGCCGCGCGAAAATCGCTCACTGGCATGAGCTGGCGTTATCCGGACAGATGGCCATGCTGGTAGAAGAACTGCTGGTTGAACATTACGATCCGCTTTACTTGCGATCGATTCATCGCAATTTTGTTCAGTCGGCGCAAGCCAGACAACTGGAACTGGAAGGGATCATGGACGACGATTTCCAGTCAGCGGCGCGCAGTCTGTTGCTTTTAACAGAATCTGAGACTTAGAACAGCTCGCCCATCGTTGCCAGGAATGCGTCCCGGTCACGGTAAACATTTTCAGGCAAGGATTCAATCTGGCTGCCGTCTCGGAGAACGAACACTTGCTCGGCGAGGCGGTTCGCCTGGCCCAGGCTGTGAGAAACAACTACCAGGGTGTAACGCGATTTAAGTTCGGCGAGCAGTTCCTCGATTTGTTGCGCCGCCTTGAAGTCGAGCGACGCCGTCGGTTCGTCAAGCAACAGAATTTCCGGCCGCAATGCCAAGGCTCTTGCCAGACACAGCCGCTGTTGCTGACCGCCTGATAGCGTGGCTGCTGGCTCAACTAGCCGATTCTTGACTTCGTTCCATAGATGGACGTCGCGTAAAGCCTGTTCAATGCGCTGGCGGCTTTCATCTTCAGACAGCGACAAAGCCACTTCGAGTGGCAGGCGAAGGTTGCGTTCAATTGATAACGGCAACACATTCGGGTTCTGAAAAACCATGGCAACACGTCGCCGCAGATGCTCGACAGCGACATCCCGTCCATAGGCGTCGATCCAGACGCCATCCAATTGGAGGCTTACCTTGCCTTGCGTCGCGCACTTCGGAAAACATTCGTTGAGACGGTTAATCGCACGCAACAATGTTGTCTTTCCCGAGCCGGAACGTCCCAGCAGAAAGGTTGGCCCATTTGCCGGGATTTCCATACTCAAGTCGCGCAGGATCGCCTGGTTGTCAAAACTGACCGATAGATTTTCAATGCGTATCGCGCTTGGTTTCAACTCAGGCCTCCGGTTTTCCATGTTTGTACCAGTCGTGCCTGCAACCATCGTGCAAAACACAGCGTCAGGCCGGTCAGGCACAGCAACACGAGTGCAGCGCCGAAAGCCTGGGCCAGTTCTTCTGGCGATTGATGTTCGGCCGCCAAATAGTAGATGTGGAACGGCAAGGCTTCGTAATTGTCAGTTAGCGACGATGGTGTGCCGGCATTGGCAACGGCGCCAGTCAGCAGGATGACCGCCGTGTCTTCTGCCGCCCGTCCAATCGCCAGGATGATGCCGCTGAAAATTCCCGGTAACGATGCCGGGAGCAGGATACGCCAGACGATCTGATCGTGGGACAGTCCAAGGCTGGCGCCAGTCAAGCGAAGTTCCTGAGGCAAGCCAGCAATCGACAACTGAGTCGTACTGATCAAATAGGGCAGGATCAGTACCGCCAGGCAAAGCGCCGAGAGCAACAGGCCGGTATTCGCTTCAGGTGCGCAGGTTTTGCGCAAAAGAAGGAGCAGCGCAAATCCGAACAGGCCGACGAGAATAGACGGTATACCGGCCAGCAAATCAACACAAAAAGAAAATGTCGCCTTGCTGCGGCTGTCGGCATATTCCGCCAGATAGATTCCGCTGGCCACGCCGAGCGGAACGGCAATCATGCTGGACAGTGCCACAATTGCCAGCGTGCCGACGCAGGCTGGCCACAATCCGTCAAATACGGGCGCATCATGCAGTATCGCATCCAGCGGCGGCGTGTCGCCGAAAAACAGCGCCAATGACCAGCTCGGCAGACTGCGCCAGAACAGGAATGCGAGCAGCACGCCGAGAACCAGCAAAACCAACAACACGGAAAGCCATGATATGGCAACGGCCGCTTTTTCGGTTCTGGATGATGCCTTACTCATTGCGATCCTGCCCGATGCGTTGCGTGCCTCGCAGGTACTGCAGTCCGGCATTGACCAGCAGAGAGACCAGGAACAGGATCAGTCCGCAGGCAAACAGTGAACTGTATGCTTCACTTTGGCTGTCGGTGGCAACTACCAAGGCGATATGTGAAGTCAGGGTGCGGATCGAATCCAGAAGAGAATGGGGCAGCTGTGGCGCATTGCCGGCCAACATCAACGGGATCAGCGTATCGCCGATGGCGCGACCAAAACCCAGCGTGGCGGCCATCAGCAGGCCGCGCACTGAGAGCGGCAGCGTCAGTTTGAGAAATTGCTGAATTGGGGTAAAGCCGAGCGCGATCGCTCCCAGCCGAATGTCATCTTGAACCAGACGAAACTGGTTATCGAGAATCAGCACGATTGTTGGCAACACTAGCACGGACAAGGTCAACAAGGCGGCGAGCCAGGAAAAACCGGAACCAGATGCGCCGCTGCGTATCAGTGGCACCAGCAAAAACGCTGAGACTAAACCGTAGACCACGGTTGGTATGCTGGTCATGAAGCGGATGACGCCGAGTAATGGATGTGCCACCCGTGACGGGCCGATGCCATGTACAAAACCGCAGAGCCCCAAGGCAACAGGAAAGGCAAGCAACATGGCGGGCAGCGCCAGACACAGCGAACCAATGAACATCGGCATGATGCCGAAATCGCCTTGCAATGGCCGCCAATGCCACGAGAATAGGTAACCTAGCGCATTACCCTGAAAGACGGGCAAAGAAAACCACAACAAAAACCCGAAAAT
>JAYFNP010000349.1:0-3321 GCA_034933385.1 Burkholderiaceae bacterium
TGCATATATGTGTGCGTTTCCCATGACGGGAATTAACAGGTGGGGGAGGGAACAACGAGGTTGCTGCTAGGTGAATACTGCGAAATTGCGGCAACGCAGGCGCATTGCCGCAGCGGATTATATATTGCCGTCGATAAAGGCGGTGAGTTGACCTTTGCCAAGTGCGCCGACTTTTTGCGCTGTCGGAACGCCGTTCTTGAACAGGATCAGCGTCGGGATGCCACGTACGCCAAATTTGGCCGGCACCGACTGGTTGCTGTCGACGTCCATTTTCGCAACCAGAATCTTGCCGCCATATTCCTTGGCGACCTCTTCCAGTGTCGGGGCAATCATTTTGCATGGGCCGCACCATTCAGCCCAGAAATCGACCAGCACCGGACGGTCGGACTTCAATACGTCGGTTTCAAACGACGCGTCAGTAATGTTTTTGATGTTTTCGCTCATGGTTTCCTCAAGAGGAAGGGAAAATCGGTAATCAGATAGTCAGGCGGAACGCCTTTCTGCCGGAGGGCGCCGTCGATGCCTTCAGGGTGTGGTCTTGCGGCAGGGGCGTGGTGTCCGGTTGGTTTGTTACCGGACTAGCGGCAGAAGATGATTTCGCACGCATCATAACCTATTTTCTGCCAATTGGGTGTGGCGGATTGATTTGCCACTGGGCAGCCGGCTGGCAAACGTTGTTTTCATCGCAAAAATGTGTGCCATCAGGCTGTTCCGGACTGGATCAGTTCGATCAGATAGCCGTCCGGGTCGCGTACGAAGGCAATGACCGTCGTGCCACCTTTCACCGGACCGGCTTCGCGCGTGACCGTGCCGCCCTGCGCCTTGATCGCTGCGCAAGCCTGATGGGCATCGGCGACTTCAATGGCCAGATGGCCATAGGCGGTGCCGAGTTCATATTTGTCCACGCCGTAGTTGTAGGTCAGCTCCAGTTCTGCCTGTTCCGGATTGCTGGCAAAGCCGAGATAGGCCAGCGAGTATTGGTATTCCGGATTGTCCTTGGTGCGCAGCAGCTTCATGCCGAGCACCCCGGTGTAGAAATCGATTGAGCGTTGCATGTCGCCGACACGCAGCATGGTATGCAAAATGCGCATGGTTACCTCCTTTTATTACTGGGTGGGGTATTTTAAAAGTGCTTTGCAGGTTCTGGCCGATGTCGGGTAAATTGAAACATACTCCCAAAATATCAGATGATCGGCAGGGCGATCATCGCCTGTTCGCGCAATGCCAGTCGGGCAGCGTGGTAATCCGGGTAAACCGATTCTACTGTAGCCCAGAAGCGCGCACTGTGGTTCATTTCGCGCAAATGCGCCAGTTCGTGCGCGACCACGTAGTCGATCAGTTGTTCCGTCAAATGGATTAGCCGCCAGTTCAGGCGGATCATGCCGTCTGCGTTGCACGATCCCCAGCGTGTGGTCGCGCCGGAAAGACCGAACGCGGTATAGCTGACGCCGAGCTTGCCGGCATAGTGCGACAAGCGTGCGGCAAAAATGTCGGTGGCTTGCTGCTGCAGCCATTTCAGTATGCGGCTCCTGAGCTGTGCCTCGGTCGCGTCACGGTTCAGTCCCAGCGTCAGTTCGCGGCTTTCATGGTCTAGGGTGATGGAAGCCTTCTGCGTTCTTTGCAGACGCAAGATGATGGGTTGGCCGAGATAGGGCAGCGTCGCGCCGTCGCGCCATTCGATTGGCGGCGTTGGCGGTTGTGCCGCTCTTGTCGCTTGTTCATCCAGTTTGCTGACGATCCAGCGCAGTTTGGTGCCAATCGCCTGCTCGATGTCGGTTAGCGTGACCCACTTCGGCGCGGTGATGCGCAAGCCATCGTGGTCTATCTGGAAACCGATCGAGCGGCGTTTCGAACGTCGCAGCGCGTATGTGATTGTCTGTCCGTCCAGCAGGATGTGCCGCTTCTGGCCGGCTGGACTGGCAGGCGGCGCAGCAGGGGCATCGAAACCGAACAGTTCGAGTTGTGTTGCCGGAGGCGGTGTCAGACGTGCCATCGTCAAACGGTGGGCGTTCCTGTCGGCTGGGCAGGATAGGCGTGCGGCGAGATGATCCGCATTTCGCCTTCGATCCAGTTTTCGACCTGTCTCATCAATTGTTCATGTGTGTGACCACGTGGTGAAATCGACGGGCCGATGGAAACCGTGATCAGGCCCGGTTTCTTGATGAATGAATTTTTCGGCCAGCATTCGCCGGAATTCACCGCGATCGGGACGATCAGCGTATTGGTGTCGAGCGCCAAACGCGTCCCACCGCCCTTGTATTCGCCTTGCCCGCCTACTGGAGAGCGAGTGCCTTCGGGGAACATGATGATCCACAGGCCATCTGCCAGACGTTTTTTCCCTTCGGTCACGACATGCCGGAACGCGCGCACGCCGAGACTGCGGTCGATCGGGATCATCCGCAGCAGTCCGAGCGCCCAGCCAAAAAACGGGATGTACAGCAATTCCTTCTTGAACACGAAAACCAGCGGACGCGGCAACTGGTACAGCAGGAAAATCGTTTCCCACGCGGATTGATGTTTCGAAAGCACGATGGCCGGCGCATCCGGGAAGTTTTCCGCTCCCTTGAGCCGGTAACGGATGCCGCAAATGATTTTTGCGAGCCAGATGACGGTCGCGTTCCAGCGCGACGTGACGTAGTAACGCTGGCGGTATGGCAGCGGCGCCGCGAGAAAACAGACGAGTGTCCATAACGGCGTGAACACCAGCATGACTAGCGTGAAAACCGAGGAACGCAAAAATAGGGTGAAGCTACGCAAGATGGATTCTCCAGAAACGGACTGTCTCAGTCCTTTTTGCCGTCGGCGGTTTCACTTTCCGCATTCAACAGCATGTCGACGACGGCGGATAGGTCAGAATAAGTGGTCGTGCCTGGAGGCAGGCCGCCATTTGCCAGCGTCATTTTCCCCTTGCCGGTCAGTACCAGATACGGCGTGCATCCTGCGAGGAAGGCTGCCTGCAAATCACGCAGCGAATCGCCGACTGAAGGTACGCCCTTGAGCTTGATGTCATAGCGTCGGGCAATCGCGTCGAGCATGCCGGATTTAGGTTTGCGGCAATCGCAATCGTCGCTCGCAGCGTGCGGGCAGAAGAAGATGGCATCGATTTCGGCACCAACGGTCATCGCAGCCACGTGCATTTTCTGATGGATTGCGTTCAGCATTGTGAGGTCGTACAGTCCGCGCGCGATGCCGGACTGGTTGGTGGCAATGACGACCCGGTAATCGGCCTGGTTCAGACGCGCGATCGCTTCCAGTGAGCCGGGAATGGGAACCCATTCTTCCGGCGACTTGATGAATGACTCATGATCGAGATTGATAACG
>JAYFNP010000350.1:0-2795 GCA_034933385.1 Burkholderiaceae bacterium
GGCATAGCTCCATGACCTTCATACCGGCTTCGGCCTCCTTCAAAATTCCGATGATTTGTTCTTCTGTAAAACGCCTTTTCATGTCTACCTCCTAAGGGCAGACTCTACATCAGCGCCGTACTAATCTCGGGGTGCAGGTCATCGGAACTAGTATCCCTTTGTTTACCGATATTCTTCATATTGTCGAATGATCGCGCAATGCCTTTACCAGTCGATTTAACGCCATCGACTGTTGTGGTCAGCGATTTTCTCGCTGCATTTTTGGTTGCTTGCATAGTCGAGTTAACTGCGTTCCCCACTGTGCCTGAAACAGCCTCCCAAGCGCCTTTCACTACCCGCGCACCTTGTTCTTTTGCGATATCGCCCACAAGAGACAGCGCTGCAGCAGAGGCGCTCCGCCGTAGCTGCGAATTGTCTTGTGCCCAAAGCGATGAACAATAATCTCGGCTGATAATCCCAACCCGCAAAGTCAAGAATGCATTAGCTGCCCCATTCGCAAGACTGTTTACCAGAAGTGATGCAACCCCCTGCATTCCAGGTATTGCTCCTTTCAAGGACGGAAATATTGCAGTAACAATAGGCGTCGTTATCTCAGCAAACTGGATTTCTTGAATACTATCGGCAACCAGCACATTAGCACCCACATTGCCATAGAGGTAAAACACCTGCCTTGGAGATGGGCGCTGGTAGTAAATTGATGCGATACGCCATATCATCCGAAGCTGTGTCATGAGAACAATCAGTCCGTCCAGGCGGCCGTTTTGCATCACTGCAGTGCTTACGAAAACTGCGCCAGCCGTGTCTTTTATAGCTTTGTCAGTTAGCACATTGAGCTTGTTCAGTGCTGAAACCACGTCCGATTCAGTCTCCACAACCATATCATTCAGCAGTGGATTGCTCTTTAAATTAGCTTTCAGACGTTGAAGGTATTCTTCGTGAGCAGCCCCTGCTTTTTCTTCAGGTGGTATTAACGGTTTTGGCAACTTGTAGAACAGCGCGATCGGTGTAACCAATAGTGCGGTAAGCAACACAATCAAGGCCCAGAAAACTGGCTGCCCAAGACCAGAATAAACACGATCTGCCGCACTGGCGAGTTGAGAGACGTTAGCGACCAGTGACATGACAAAATATATGATAACTAGCGTGCAGGCCAATCCCATTATTCTGATGATCGTTTTGTTCATTTTTTGTCCTGTTCCAGATTAGTGCATCAACTCATGCGCAGCTCATTTAACCTGCACACGAACCAGCACCTTGCAAACACAAATATTATCCGGTGCAACAAGGCTGTCTTAGCGCCGCAATATACCAGCGGCAAGAACTACTAACCCCCATCCTTGTTTTCTGACGGAGGGCGCGGTTGCCGTAACAGGTCCATAGTACTGCTTCCCTTCTTCATCATATGGAAGCCGGAGCACCGCACTTACCTCCAGATCGCTTGCCGACCCACCCCCGCCAGAAGCTTCGGCAAGGTAGCCAACCTGCCGAGGTGACGAGGATCCAGTAGAATGAAAGAGGCTGCTGCCATAACCACCAACCGACAGCTTATCGCCGACCCGTACTGTGCTTTGAATGTACGAAAGTGTGGATTCTGGGTTCGGGTTGTAGCCTGAAATTTTCTTCCATGCCCAGCTGATGCCGACTTCCTTTGCCGGAGATCCCACAAGCATTTTCCCTGACCCTAAATTACCCTCAAAACTTTTTGCATTCCACCACGCCTGTTCTCTATCGCCTATGTAGTAAGTAACCGATCGCTTCGCGCGTGTTAAGGCCACATACATCAGACGAGCCTCTTCGGCAGCGTTTTCAAAAATCGCAGCGCGATCAGTGGTTTGGAAAGGAAAAGATGCATAAGACGGGAGCACGAACACTTTGTCAAACTCAAGCCCCTTGATTTTATGGATCGTTGATACCACGGGTGGCTGATGCACAGAACTCTGGTGTCCAATCAGGCGTATGACGTCATCCGAATCCAAACTTTCAACGAAATCGATTAGGTGTGACAGGTATGGATACGACGCTTCTCTCTTGCATAAATCCCACAATTGACGTGGAACGAGAGCATCATTGCTTGGTGCACGCACTTCAGGAATATCAGACGACTGATAAACTGCATCGACACGATTGAAAATCGGATCTGCAAGCGGCTGGTCGCCATAGGCCGCCAAGTCATTCTTCAGTAAGTCCAGCCACGTCCCGATGTGCCGAAGTCGCGAAACCGGATAGCTAACGTTGTTGTAGACCACGAGTTCCGGACAGGTTCGCATCAGATGGTGATACGCTAGTGCGACCTCATGATTGGTTCGGCATAGCACGGCCACGGATTGATGGGTTCCGGTTTTACTGGCGTCAATTGCCTCGCGGACCATATCGAGAGCAGTATCAAGGCTATCCCCGCGAAGATCGACAGCATTAACTGCAGCATCTTCAGCCTCATCAACCGACCGAAGTTCGTTCGTTTTTATGCGGGAAGATTTTGCGCCATGCCGGCCAAAGAAATTGTTTAAAAATTTCTGCGTACGTTCGACGATTTGCGGCCCTGACCTGAAGTTCACAGCCAACGTCACTATGTCACTGTCAGTGAGCGAATAATCCCTTATGAAGGATCGGAAATATGGCTCTGACGATGTCCCATTTTCTCGATTCCACCTGAGAATATCTTGATCATCATCACCAATAACCATGACGGCAGCAGCCCGATTTGGCTGTGCGGACACGCCCCGGATAACCCGATAAATCTCGTCGTTTACGTCTTGGAACTCATCTACTAGAACGCAGCGCAGATTGCCTGACAC
>JAYFNP010000351.1:0-2103 GCA_034933385.1 Burkholderiaceae bacterium
GGTTTTCTTTGCCTGTTCCTGATAGGCGCTATCAAGTATGTAAGGACCGGCGAAATCGGTACCGCACCGGAAGCCGGGCAATGGCATGTACGCATGTTCCAGCGATACGTCGCGCGTCTCTAACAGCCACATCATTACCGCCAGGCGGTATGGAGGCAGCTTTTCGGCGGTTTCCAGTTTTGCCGTGACGGGGCCCTCGTTGAGAGCGGCATCGAGCAGGTCGATGTCCCAGATCCAGTGCAGCGACGTGATTGGTCGGCCTTCCAGTGCGGCGGCGACATTTCCCGCGCTGTCCCGGTTGCTCCAGGAGTGCAGCGGCTGGTGCATGTCGCCGGTCAGATGCACGATCCACTTCAGCGCTTCATTGCGCCGGCGATGATTCGCACGCTTGTTCTTGAGGACATCGATATAGCGCAGCAGGTTTTTGTCGACACAGTGATTCAGCCAGCAGGTGCCAAGCTTGCCCGTACAGACGGAGTTGCCATGGGTATGCCAGCCCACATACCTGTTTGACTTGTCGATGCGGCGGATTTCATCAGGCCAGGAAGCGATTTCCGGGAGAGTGGTTCGTCCCGAGGGTCGGTTGTTCGCGTCCAGGTCGTCTTGCAATAGCTCGCGCACTTGCTTGCGCGCCTCAGGAGTCAGGTTGTCTTCCGCAATGGCAGCAATGGCCGCATGGCCGTTCTTGTTCCAGGCGTGCAAAGGCTGGACAAATAGCAAAGTAATTAGCAGGACCAAACAAGACTTCATCGGATTTGACCATTTTTGATGATGATGCAGGATAGCAAACGACCGTCCTGGCATGGTGGAAAAGATATCAGAATATGATCGTACACAAAAATTGGGAAATTTTTCGCACTCCCTGCTATAATTCCATTTCTTTAGGCGCGTAGCTCAGCTGGTTAGAGCACTACCTTGACATGGTAGGGGTCGTTGGTTCGAGTCCAATCGTGCCTACCAATTTTTTGGTAATCCCATAGCAAGAGCGAGAAAGGCATCCTGGTTATGACACCGCGAACGTCCACTAACTTGAGTGAATAACGCCGGTCGGGTTCTTTTCGTCATTGCATTTTGAAAAAAGCGCGGTTGGCCCGCGTTTTTTTTCGTCCGCAGTTTTTGTTCATGTAATTTTTGGGCGTCGGCAGCGAATCGGCGCCCCATGGGGGTCAAAATGGTTTCAGTCCAGCTTCCTGATGGTTCCAAACGCCAGTTCGATGCGCCGGTTACGGTCGCGCAGGTTGCCGCCAGCAGAGGTGCCGGGCTCGCGAAAGCGGCGCTGGCCGGCAAGGTCGATGGCAAACTGGTCGATACGTCGCACCTGATTGATCACGATGTGGCGCTGTCCATTGTGACCGACCGCGATGCGGAAGGCCTGGAAATGCTGCGCCACTCGACCGCGCACCTGATGGCCTATGCGGTCAAGACGTTGTTCCCGGATGCGCAGGTGACCATTGGTCCGGCGATCGACAACGGCTTCTATTACGATTTTTCATACAAGCGCCCGTTCACGCCGGAAGACATGGCGGCGATCGAAAAGAAGATGGTCGAGCTGGCGAAAAAGGACGAACCGCTGACGCGCAAGGTGATGCCGCGCGACGAGGCGGTCGCTTATTTCAAGTCGCTCGGCGAAGCCTACAAGGCAGAACTGATCGAAGCGATTCCGGCCGATCAGGAAGTGTCGCTGTATACCAGTGGCGCGTTTACCGACCTGTGCCGTGGGCCGCATGTGCCCTCCAACGGCAAGCTGCGCGTGTTCAAGTTGATGCGTTTGGCGGGCGCTTACTGGCGCGGCGATTCGAATAATGAAATGCTGCAACGCGTGTATGGCACGGCCTGGTCGAAAAAGGAAGATCAGGATGCCTACCTGCACATGCTGGAAGAGGCGGAAAAACGCGACCATCGTCGCATCGGCCGCGCCCAGGATCTGTTCCACTTCCAGGACGAGGCGCCGGGATTGATTTTCTGGCACCCGAAAGGCTGGACCATCTGGCAGCAGGTCGAGCAATACATGCGCACGGTGTATCAGGACAATGGCTATCAGGAAGTGAAGGCGCCGCAGATTCTCGATCGCAGCCTGTGGGAAAAGTCAGGCCCCTGGGACAA
>JAYFNP010000352.1:0-4882 GCA_034933385.1 Burkholderiaceae bacterium
CGATGAAAATGGGCGAAACCGGCTTCTTTTACGCACTCGATGCCTCGTCAGGCAAGAGCTATGGCGAACTGCTGGCTCATCGCAAGCTCGAAGGCAAGAACGTGCTGGACAACAAATCGACTGACGGCCGCGAGTACATCAAGGACATGCTGACGCAGAAGAACGGCTTGACGCGCTACGTTTCGCCACTCGATCAGGAAGGGGGCGAACGCATCGCCGCCTTCACCCACTTCAAGGACTGGAACTGGGTCATCGTCGGCAGCGCCAGCGCCGATGAAGTCACCGGCGACGCCAGGAAGATGACCTGGATACTGACGATCGGCGGCCTGGTCGCAGTACTGGCATTGTCAATCTTGCTGTACCTGCTGATCCGCAACCAGGTCAGCCGGCCTCTGGCGGATGCAGTTCGGGCCGCCGGTGAAATCGGCAAGGGCGATCTGACCGTACGGCTTGAGACGACCCGTACCGACGAAATCGGCCGTCTGGCGATCGCGATGGATGGCATCAGCCAAGGATTGGCCAACGTCGTCTGGAACGTGCGCCGCGGCACCGAAACCATTGCCTCCGCCTCGAAAGAAATCGCTGCCGGCAACCAGGATCTATCGTCGCGCACCGAAGAACAGGCCAGTTCGCTGGAAGAAACCGCCTCGTCGATGGAACAGCTGACTTCGACAGTCAGACAGAATGCCGACAATGCGCAACAGGCCAATAACCTGGCCGAAAGCGCGTCCGATGTTGCGGTCAAAGGCGGCGAAGTGGTGTCGCAAGTGGTCGACACGATGAATGAGATCAATACGTCGTCGCACAAGATTGCCGACATCATCGGCGTCATCGACGGCATCGCGTTCCAGACCAACATCCTGGCGCTGAATGCAGCCGTCGAAGCGGCGCGTGCCGGCGAACAGGGCCGCGGTTTCGCAGTGGTCGCCACCGAGGTTCGCAGCCTGGCGCAGCGCAGCGCCGAAGCGGCACGGGAAATCAAGGCGCTGATCGACGATTCGGTCGGCAAGGTCGAAGTCGGCAGCAAGCTGGTCGAGCAAGCCGGCACGACGATGCAGGAAGTGGTTGCCAGCATCCGCCGGGTAAACGATATCATGCACGAAATCACTGCTGCCAGCCGGGAACAGACCGAAGGCATCGAACAGGTGAACCAGGCAATCACGCAGATGGATCAGGTCACGCAGCAGAACGCGGCGCTGGTCGAGGAAGCCGCCGCTGCCGCCGAAGCGCTGCAAAACCAGTCGGGCGACCTGCTCAAGCAAGTCACTGTCTTCAAGCTGAAATCAACCTCGATCGGCACCCAGGACGAAGCCCTCGCCATGGTTCAGCGCGCCATCGGAGAGATCAAGACACAGGGCCGCGAAGAGGCTTTTTCGGAAATCAACAACCCGTTGGGGCAATTCACCGACCGCGACCTGTATGTGGTGGTGTATGACATCACCGGCCGGAACGTCGCCCATGGCGCGAATCCGAAACTGATCGGGCAAAACCTGATCGACGCCAAGGACGGCAGCGGCAAGCTGTATGTCCGGGAACGCATTGAATTGATCAAGCAGCACGGCAAAGGCTGGCAGGATTACAACTTCACTAATCCGATCACCAAGAAGTTCGAGCCGAAGTCAATGTATCTGGAACAGTACGAAGACTTGATCGTCGGCTGCGGCGTGTACAAGTAAGCATCGATTGCTGTCAAAAACAAAACCGCGCCCGCCATTTTGGCCGGCGCGGTTTTTACATTCAATGGTGCATGCCGTGCATTCCCTCATTCCCCGACATCAGCAATGACGGGTCAAGCATGCCGAAAATCATCGCGACATGCGCCACCACCAGAAAGATGGCGACAAAAATTGCATGGCGTTTCAGCCGCCCCTCCACGCTGAGCTTCCTTCCGGTCAGCCCCAGATCAAGTAGAGCCATGCCGAGCAGCGGCACAATGCCTGCGAGGTAGCTCAGCACGGCAATGACGTCGGCTGCGCCGCGCCATCCGTGATTGAACGAAAGCGGGATCACCGCATGCCACATCAGATAGCCGAACACGCCGACAAAGTACACACCGCCGGCAATGCTCGCGCTACGATTGACATCGCGCATCACCCCTTGGTTCTGGCGCGAGAAAAGGATGAAGAGTTCGGTGATGGCGACGGTTTCCGCCAGAATGACCGGAATCGCCATGAACAAGATAAGATTCCACGGCTGGTTCGCGGCCAGCAGTTCCATATAGTGCGTCATTCGCATAAGTTATCTCCTGAATGTAATTCATGTATTCGCTCCAGCCCATGGCCGGAGCGATGTCGGATGAAAATACAATCAGGCGATCGGAGGACGATGGTCAGCCGGCAAGGTTATGCCCGAAGGAATCGGCAGAGTTTCTGGGCCATGCCTTTCTCTTCCATCATATGATTCAACGCCCAATGTCGGAAGCAGACCGTCCAGGCTGAACTGTTCGCAGTGAATCCGGCACGAAGAATCTGTCGGTTGGCCGGCGCACGCTGCAGATGCAGCACCATGCTCGGCGCAGGCCGGTTCTGCGCCGGCGTGCTGCATATCGGTACTAACCGCCCGAGCATAGCTGGCTGCCGCGCTGGCTGCATGAGGCATGTCGATGCGCGTCAAAGCAAACGCACGCATGCAAACGCACATCGTCAAGAACAACAGCACGATGTTGATTGCGCGCCCGTTCTGCAACCGTTGCATGTTCAAGAGCAGGCTATGCCAGTTGCACCCGGTAACACGAGCGTCAGGCGCGAAGTCGAGCAGGACGGTTGCGGGATCATTGGCAAAATTTTTTCTTTGGCTTGCATCGCCTCTTTCCATTGAACTGATAAGCCGGCGATTCTAGGAAAGGTTCGGGATCAGCGGAACGATTTTATCCTCATTAACATATTCGAAACGGGAATATGCAGATGCCAGTCCGGCATAACCAGAAGCCATCGAACGCTTGTACTGAACAGCCAATACGGAAAATGACCTAGTCAACTGCGACATTTCCTTACTTTGGCTACGAAATTCGCGTATGGCGTTTGGTGTCTCGAGTATTTAACAATGTTAATTTAATTTTCATTACTTTCTGAAAACCAGAAATCGGTTGCCAACACCTCTGTACATAAGTTGACTGGCTTTCAAACTTCTCCCAGGAACAGGATTATGAAGATATCGGACTGGACAATCGGCACACGTCTGCATCTAATTTTTACGCTAATGTCGGCACTGTTAATTGCCGTTGCTTCGATTGGCATCTACCAACTTTCTCATCTGAATGAAAACATGGATGCCGGCTTGAACAATCATTATCCGAAAACCGTTTTTTCCAATAACCTGATCGTCAAACTTAGTGATATCGAACTCATCAATCGCAATCTTCTGCTAGTGACCGACAGGCAGCAAATCGAAGCCATGCAAAAACAGGTAGCCGCGGACAGGCAAGCGATCGATATGGCGCTTGAAGAGATGAGAAAAACGTATTCGACTGAACACGGTAAAGCACTAATCGCCGACATCTTGCACGCACGTGAACAATATCGGCAAAACGATAACCAGTTCCTTAAGCTCAGGGCGGACAACAGAATCAATGAGGCCAGAGACCTGCTACTGGGGCCAGGACAGAAATTGAAAGCAGCCTATGTGGAAGCCATTGAAAAAACGGTGGAGCTGCAAGGCAACTATATGAAGAGAATCAGCAGCGAGGGCTCGGAAGACTATTCGATGGCTCTGCGCCTGATGATTTCGCTCACAGTGTTGTCTGTCATACTCGCCATCATAATTTCCTTCTTTGCCACGCGCGCCATCGTCCGTCCAATGCATGAGGCGGTAAGAATTGCTCAAACCGTAGCCACAGGTGACCTGACTGGCAACATCACGGTCCATTCGAAAGATGAAACCGGCCAGATGATGCAGGCACTGAAAGAAATGCATGTCAGCCTGATCCGAATTATCGGCGAAGTACACACCAGCACGTTGACGATTGCTACCGGTGCGGATCAGATCGCATCGGGCAATATGGATTTGTCCTCGCGCACCGAGGAACAGGCGAGTTCGCTCGAAGAAACCGCTTCTTCAATGGAAGAAATGACCTCCACCGTCCAGCAAAATGCCGACCACGCACGTCAGGCGAATCAATTGGCGGTTAAAGCATCGGACGTGGCGAGCAAAGGCGGCGCCGTGGTAGCGCAAGTAGTGCACACAATGACAGAAATCAACGAATCGTCACGCAAAATCGCCGACATCATTAGCGTTATAGACGGCATCGCGTTTCAGACCAACATTCTGGCATTGAATGCTGCAGTCGAAGCGGCCCGTGCTGGTGAACAGGGACGTGGCTTTGCAGTTGTGGCAACCGAGGTTCGCAATCTGGCTCAACGCAGTGCTGCCGCAGCGCGTGAAATCAAGGCCCTTATCGAAGACTCAGTCGAGAAAGTCGATACTGGCAGCAAACTGGTTGATGAAGCCGGTACCACGATGGAGGAGGTTGTTGCCAGCGTCAAGCGAGTTCATGACATCATGGGCGAGATCACTTCTGCCAGCCATGAGCAAAGCGAGGGCATCGAGCAGATCAATCAGGCGATCGCGGAAATGGATCAGGTCACGCAGCAGAATGCCGCGTTGGTAGAAGAGGCCGCCGCAGCATCGGCATCCCTGCAAGATCAGGCAACCGCACTGACCAACGCTGTCAGCGTATTCAAGCTGGACAGCCGCCATCTGGCGACACCATACACGCTAGCAAAGACCGCGGCCACCGCAAATGTCGGGAAAAGTCCCGAGAAGACGGCTCCTTTGATGACACCAGCAGCAAAACTCTTGCCGGCGACAGGAATTGACTGGGAAGAATTCTGATTCAAGAAAGTGCTCTGTCGAACAACGGTTAAATTTCCTCATGTTCTAGCTT